>JANXRS010000011.1 GCA_025356745.1 Arcicella sp. | reverse complement strand
AATCTAAAAAATACTCACTAAATTGACATATAACTGAATTTGACTTCACGATAACTTGAATTTTGTTTAGTAACAAACAAGTTACAGAAGTCTAACCATTTTTAAAACCATTTTTTTGCCTGTATGTCCAGTAGTAAAGCCTTTTTGGACGAAGCAAAATTAGTAGATAATGCCTTTCAAAAAGCTGAAAGGCAAATTGCAAAAAATGCTGAAGATATGGGCATTTTGGAACAAACAAAAAAATCTGCTGAGCAAATCTTAAAACCGTTTATTGAAAACGTATCAAAGAAAAAAGTCGTGTTTTTATACGCTTTGAAAGATGAGAAGAGAGAACTGCGGTGAATTAGTTATCAAAAATGCCCTTTGAGAATTGTTAGTTCCTAATAGGCATTTTTGATAAATATTAATTTACCACAACAACTTTTCCCATAACTTTTCGATTAAGCATTTCGTATAAGGCATTCGATGCTTGTTCAAGCGAGTATTTTGCGTGTATATGAGGCTTTAAATTTCCTTGGGCAATAAAATCTAATAATTCCTTAAAATTTTGAAAACTCTCTTCTGGTTCGTTTGCCGCAAATGCTCCCCAGAATACGCCTACAATAGATGCACCCTTCAATAATGGTAAATTCAAAGGCAAACTTGGAATATCTCCCGCCGCAAATCCAATCACTAAATAACGACCTTTCCAAGCAATTGAACGAAATGCTGGTTCAGAATACTGACCACCAACAGGGTCATAAATTACATCCACACCCTTTCCATCCGTAATTTCCTTAATACGATCTTTTAAATTTTCGGTTGAATAATTAATGGTTTCATCAGCCCCATATTTTTTGCAAAGCTCTAATTTCTCATCTGTTGAGGCTGCCGCAATCACTTTTGCACCCATGATTTTGCCTAATTCAACTGCCGCTAAACCAACACCACCCGCTGCACCCAACACCAAAAGTGTTTCGCCAACTTTCAGTTCTGCCCGATTCTTTAAAGCATGATAGGATGTTCCATACGTGTACATTACAGACGAAGCCGTAATAAAATCCAGTCCCTCGGGCATTAATAAAGTCGTCTTTGCATCGGCTTCCACTTCTTCGGCAAAGCCGCCAAAACCTGTCAATGAAAACACTTTATCACCTACTTTCAAGTGCATTACGCCTTCGCCAATTTCTTTGATGATTCCTGAAACTTCTCCTCCAGGCGAGAAGGGCATTGGTGGTTTTATTTGATATTTTCCTTGAATAATCAACGTATCAGGAAAATTTACGCCACAGGCTTTTACACTGATAACGACCTTTCCTTTAGAGGCATTAGGGGAGGCAACTTCCTCTACAACAAGGGTTTCGGGAGGTCCATAAGTTTTGCAAAGTACAGCTTTCATATAATCGATAGTGAATAGTTAATATTTGAAAATTACAACGATAGGCTATCAAATAAAAAGGTTCTGCGAAGTTTATTTTCACAGAACCTTTTTATGGACTAACAGGCTTCCAATTATTATTTATTCTCTGTTAATTATTGCCTTTTTATTGAGCTTCTTCTGTCTTTTCAACTTCTGCCTCAACAGTTTTCTCAAAAATCTCAGGCATATTAGCAGAAAGAATATTAAACCAATTAATCATCTTTTTCACATCAGATGAATAAACTTTCTCACGGTCAAAATCAGGTGCTACTGAATCCAAGAAATCGAAAAAGTCTGCATCCGTAGCATTTTTTACATCCATTTCTACTTTATCTCCATGTTTCTCTTTAATTGCCATGAAAATATCTCCTAATGGAATGGCATTATCTTGGTGATTAGCCATATATACCGAAATATCCTTCAAAACCGATACACGAGCATTTGCACCTACAACTGAACGAGCCTTTTTGCCGTCCAAACTTTCTACAATTACACCCGTACGAGTAGGTTTCAAAATTCTATACAAACCACTTTGTCCCGAGATATTTGCTACTTCTTTTAATAATTCCATTTGTTTTTATTATTCGTTAGTCATAAGTTTTAAGGTTATTTTATCTTAATTCCCATACCAAGTCAATTATTTTATGTGATAATTATTTTTACAAAAATACTGGTTAAATCTTTACAAAGAAACTATTACTGTTTATCCTTAAACATTTTACAGAATTTTTTATAACCTCCTCCATCTAATTTTAAAACTCCTTATTCAAATCTGAAATTGTATGTAAAATCTCCTCACGACCGCTTCCATTAACGGAAGAGGTTACGAAAAATTGTGGCATTTCTTCCCACGTTTCTAATATTTTCTGTTGGTATAATTCAACGTTTTTATCAACGGCAGTTTTCGACAGTTTATCTGCCTTTGTAAAAACGATACAAAACGGAATTCCTCTTTCTCCCAAAGTATTAATAAATTCGATATCCAGTTTTTGAGGTTCGTGCCGAACATCAACTAATACAAAAGTATAAAGCAAATTCTCTCTATTTTCCAGATATTCATGAATCATTGTTTCAAATTTTTCACGGTCAGTTTTACTTACTTTTGCGTAACCATAACCTGGTAAATCAACGAGATACCATTTTTTGTCAATCTCAAAATGGTTGATTAGTTGGGTTTTTCCAGGTGTTTGCGAAGTTTTAGCTAAGTTCTTTTTTTGAACAATGGCATTTATTAATGAAGATTTTCCCACATTCGACCGCCCAATAAACGCATATTCGGGTTTATCAGGTTTTGGGCATTTCAGATAATCTGTATTACTCTGAACAAAAATGGCTTCTGTAATTTTCATGTATATTTTAAAAAATTTAATGTCGAAATTTGAATAAATGAATCAATAAAATTCTTTTTTTTTAAAAAAAGTCAATAAAGCTAGGTAAAAGTCACTAAATTTTTAACAAATGATAATCTTTAAAAATATAAGTGCTGGGACATATTTATTCATGGCATGACTTAACTCATAAATCATTGATACTGAACAAATTGTAATCAGTCATGCCATGAGTATTATGCTAAATAATTATGTCCAAGCACTTACTTATGAAAAAATATATGGAAAAGAATTTCATTTTTAATCAGGTTGAACGCATTTAAAAATGCAATTTTGAGTTTAAAATCAATGAATAGTACAATTTTATAACTGTAATTTTGCCAGAAATAATAAATTGATGAAAATTTGAATCTGGTTTTAGGTTTATGTTAACATAAATA
>JANXRS010000009.1 GCA_025356745.1 Arcicella sp. | reverse complement strand
TATTTATGTTAACATAAACCTAAAACCAGATTCAAATTTTCATCAATTTATTATTTCTGGCAAAATTACAGTTATAAAATTGTACTATTCATTGATTTTAAACTCAAAATTGCATTTTTAAATGCGTTCAACCTGATTATTGACGTAAAAACTTTGAAAGTTGTTGAAACTGTAACGCTGGGTTTCATGCCAGGTTATGCAGCTTTCAATGGTGAAATGAAAGAACTTTGGGTAACAGATCCAATGGCGGGGAAAGTGCATTGGTGGAAACAAGATAGTAATGGAAAATTTGTTAAAGGTGGTACTTTACTAACTGCTAATGGTGCTCATGCAATTGCGTTTAAGAGTATGACAGCCTACATTACCAACCAAGAAGCTGCTTCAGTTTCGGTGATTGATGTGATGAAGCATGAGAAAATAAAAGATATTAAAGTTGGTGAAAAACCAAATGGAATTGTAATTAAATTATAAGTTAAAGAAATGCAAGTAATTGATTCTTAGATAAATGTAGCAATGTTGTAACTCTTTATCTAAATTATATAATATAATGAAGGTGCTTATTTCATAGATTGCCTTGTAGAAATTTTTCTACAATAAAATCCTCAAAAATGAAAAATTATCAAAATTGTATGGATGCGTGTTTAGCCTGTATGGTTGAATGTGAAAAGTGTGCTTCTATGTGTATTGACATGGAAGAAAACAAAGAATGTGTTAAACTTTGTCGTGACTGTGCGGATATTTGTGCTTTATGTGCAAGGCTGTGTGCCAGAGATTCACAATTTGCTGAAGCTCTTTGTGCGTTATGCGTGAAATGTTGTGAGGTTTGTGGTGCAGAATGTTCAAAGCATGATATGGATTGTTGCAAATCTTGTGCAGAAAGTTGCAAAAAGTGTACCGAGGCTTGTAAAATGTAGTTTTATTGAGAATCAGCGTGAATTTATGGTAAATATTCTTGTGATTAAATGAGGATATTTACCTAAATAAAAATCAAACAAATGAAAAATATTCTCCTTTCAAGCCTAATAATGGCTTTCTTATTTAGCTCTTGTAGCGGTACTTCAAAAACTAATGAATTAAAAATTGTTGAAACAACGACTGCAAGTAGCGATACCGCCTCAACTTATGCCTGTTCAATGCATCCAGAAATTACGGGTAAAAAGGGCGATAAATGTTCTGAATGTGGTATGGAATTAACGGAGGTTGCGAAAACTACGGGAGATTCTACTAAAGTGAAGTAAAATTTAAGATAAGTACAACCACTAACCATCAAACTGTATGAGAAAAGGAGAATTACAAAGAAAAGTTAGAAAAACGCATCGTTGGTTAGGAGTAATCTTGGGAATTCAATTTTTGTTTTGGACAATTGGCGGCTTATATTTCAGTTGGTCGAATATGGATGAAGTGCATGGAGACCATCATAAGACTCACATTCATCCGCTTACAGGTAATATTAGCTTAGTAAATCCGCAAGATATTCTCACGAAAATCAAACAAAAAGATACCGTCAATTTTGTGTTAGGAATGCAGTTAATTCAAATTCTGGAGAAACCTATTTACCAATTTATTTATTCAAAAGAACACGATAGAGGCAAAAAAATTCAGTTAGCCGATGCTCAAACGGGAATTCTTCGTCCTAATTTATCAAAAAAAGAAGCCGTAGAAATTGCTCAAAAAAACTTTTTGGATGATGCCAAAATTCAGCAAGTTGAATACCTGACCACTACTAACGGACATCATGAGTACCGTGAACAACCTTTGCCAGCTTATGCTGTAACGTTTGCACATCCTTCAAATACAACGGTTTACGTGAGTTCAGAATTGGGAACGGTGCAAAAGTTTAGAAATAATAAATGGAGGATTTTTGATTTTTTGTGGATGCTTCACACGATGGATTACCAAGGTCGTGATAATATTTCAAATTGGTTGTTGAGAGCCTTTTCCATTTTTGGATTATTTACACTCAGTTCAGGTTTTGTTTTGTTCTTTTTAAGTCGTAAAAAGTGAATCTATTACCTTGAAACTTTAAATACTCAATATTATGAAAATTATTAATCTTATTTTATTTCTACTAATAAGTGAAAACATTATTGCCCAACACGAGCATCATCAAATGCAAGTGCCAATAACGAAGGAAACGAAAAATATTATACCATTGCCTAAAAATAAGGTAATGGGGGGCGTTCCAAAAGTGGTGCATTATGATTTGTATGTGAGGGATACGATAGTGAATTTGGGGAATAAAACCAAGCGAGCTATTGCCGTGAATGGACAAATTCCGATGCCTATCCTTACGTTCACGGAAGGTGATACGGCTGAGATTTATGTGCATAATGAGTTAAATGAAGAAACATCTTTACATTGGCACGGATTGATATTGCCTAATCAGTATGATGGTGTGCCAAACCTTACACAAATGCCTATTAAACCACATACAACCCATTTATACCGATTCCCAATTGTACAACATGGCACTCATTGGTATCATAGTCACAGCGGTTTGCAGGAACAAATTGGCATGTATGGCTCAATGATTTTGAACAAAAAAAAGGAGTTAGCTATTCCGACAATTCCTATTATTTTAAGCGAATGGTCAGACATAAATCCTAATAATATTCATCGAATGTTACATAATGCTACTGATTGGTTTGCCATCAGAAAAGGTACAACTCAAAGTTATTTTGAAGCGATTAAACAAGGATATTTCAAAACGAAAATAGCTAACGAATGGAAGCGGATGAATGCGATGGATGTGAGCGATGTGTATTATGAGAAATTTCTGATTAATGGAAAAAACGAGAGTCAATTATCGCAATTTAAAGCGGGTGATAAAGTTCGTTTAAGAATTTCAAATGGAGGAGCATCAACCTATTTTTGGCTAACTTATGCAGGGGGAAAAATCACGGTGATTGCCAGTGATGGAAATGATGTCGAACCCGTTGAAGTGGATAGATTAATCATTGCCGTTTCAGAAACTTATGATGTTATTGTTACGATTCCCAAAAATGGAAGCTATGAATTCTTGGCAACTTCGGAAGACAGAACTAAATCCACTTCTCTGTTTTTAGGGGCAGGAAATAAGATAAAAGCCAAAGCCCTACCCAAATTGAAGTATTTTGAGGGTATGAAAATGATGAATGGCATGATGAAAATGAACGGAGATTTAGATGATATGGGCATGAGTATGAGCCTAAATCAGATGGATATGAATACGGTGATGTATCCAGAAATCACAGGGGATGCTACTGAAAAGGCATTTCTTGATAAAGATACTGCTTCAATGGGGGAAATGAAACACGATATGAAAGGGCATGACATGAAAAACATGAAAGGTCACGACATGAAGGAAATGAAAATGGATGATATGAAAGGAATGAAAATGGACGAATCTCAATATAACAGTAATGAAATGTCGGACATTGTTACCTTAAATTATTCCATGTTGAAGTCGCCCACTAAAACTGATTTGCCTAAAAATTCGCCAATAAAGGAATTGAATTTTGAATTATCAGGAAATATGAATCGCTACGTTTGGAGTATCAACAATAAAGTGGTTTCTGAAAGTGATAAAATTCTGATAAAAAAGGGCGAAATTGTGCGAATGGTTATCCACAATGGTTCAATGATGCGACATCCCATGCACTTGCACGGTCACGATTTTAGGGTTCTGAATGGTCAAGGAGATTATTCACCCATGAAAAATATCATTGATATTATGCCAATGGAGACGGATACCTTAGAATTTGCTGCAACAGAAAGCGGTGATTGGTTTTTTCATTGTCATATTCTATACCACATGATGGCGGGCATGGGAAGGGTTTTTTCCTACCAAAACTCACCTCCCAATCCTGAAATACCTAATCCAAAATTAGCCCAAAAAAGACTTTTTGCGGATGACAGAATGTTTCACATAATGGCTGAAAATGGCGTTGAAACCAATGGAAATGACGGGGAATTAATGGTTTCAAATACTCGTTGGAGCATTGGTTCAGAATGGCGTTTGGGCTATCACGATTCGCACGGTTACGAAGTTGAAACACACATTGGACGATACATCGGGAAAATGCAATGGTTAATGCCTTTTGTGGGTTTTGATTGGCGGTATCGGAAATTAGGAATTGATAGTCAGGAGAAAAATCTGTTCGGACAAAGTAATACAAAAGACCAACGTTCGGTGTTTAGTGTCGGGGTCAATTATACTTTGCCTATGTTGCTTATTGCACAAGCGGAGGTTTTTACTGATGGAAATGTTCGGTTGCAATTAGAAAGAAAAGATTTGCCAATTTCTAAGCGATTAAGACTTAATTTTATGGTTAATACTGATAAAGAATATATGGTCGGAGGAAAATATATTTTGACCAAAAATGTTTCATTATCAAGTCATTACGATAGTGATATGGGCTTTGGGGCAGGTTTAACGTTTAATTATTAATGGCAAAATGGAACACAATCATCACCACCACACTCCTAAAATTACAAGTTTAAATAGGGCTTTTATTATTGGAATTATCCTCAATTTTGGCTATGTTATTTTCCAAATTGTCGTTGGATTTCGCATAAATTCATTGTCTTTGTTGTCGGATGCAATGCATAATTTTGCAGACGTAGTGACATTGGCACTTTCTTTGTTAGCGTTCAAATTGGCGAGTGTTAAAGCTACTGAAAAATATACCTTTGGGTATAAAAAAGCCTCCATTTTAGTAGCACTTTTCAATGCTTTGCTCTTGTTAATTTCAGTCGGGGCGATTGGTTATGAAGCAATTTTGAGATTCTTTAATCCCGAACCCCAACAAGGCTTAACGATTGCGATTGTTTCAGGCGTTGGGATTTTAATAAATGGACTTTCAGCCTTTCAATTTTTTAGAGATAAAGATTCAGATTTGAACGTAAAAAGTGCATTTTCTCATTTAGCTGCCGATGCGGTGGTTTCGCTGGGATTAGTGGTAGGAGGGATTTTGATACATTTTACGGGTTGGATTTGGATTGACCCAGTATTGAGTTTGCTTGTTGCTTTGGTAATCATTTGGGGAACTTGGTCGCTGATGAAAGACACGCTTAGACTATCTCTGAATGGTGTTCCGAATGATATTGACCTTGAAAAAGTGCGAGAAGAAATCCTTGAATCGCCCGAAGTGGCAAGTGTTCATCACATTCATGTATGGGCGATGAGTACGACAGAAAATGCTTTGACGGCTCACATAGTTTTGAAGCAAGTAATTGATTTTCAGAATATTGCGAAATTAAAGCAACATATTAAACATCATTTAGAACACGTTAATATCCATCATGCGACCCTTGAATTTGAAGTGATTGATGAGGAATGTGAGGAAGATTGTTGAAAAAATAAAACCATGAAATTAAAAACACTACATAAATGGCTGTTATTCAGTCTATTACTAAATTCAGAAACTATATTTGCTCAAACAGAAATAGTTAGAGGAATTGTAATTGAAAAGAAAGCGGATGGAAAAACTGAACCTTTAATTGGGGCAACTTTGCGTTGGGAAAATGCCAAAAATGGTACCTCAACCGATGCAAAAGGGGAATTTTCTTTGAGTAAATCTCCGCAAAATCATGAATTAATTATTAGTTCAGTGGGCTATAAAACCGATACCTTAATGGTTCATTCTCTGGATTTTGTAACCATATTTTTGAAATTGCAAAATGCTGATTTACAAGAAGTTGTCGTAAAAAGCGAAGCTACAACGATGGATAGAATGAACCCAATTCATACTGAAATAATTACCACAAAAGCTTTAGCAAAAGCTGCTTGCTGTAATCTTTCGGAAAGTTTTGAAACCAATGCTTCTGTTTCCGTAAGTTATTCTGATGCTGTTACAGGTTCAAAACAAATTCAGTTGTTGGGATTATCAGGAAATTATGTACAGACCAATGTTGAAAATATTCCTGCCATTAGAGGGTTAAACACCACTTTTGGACTTAATTATTTGCCTGGAACTTGGTTGGCTTCCATCGATGTCGGTAAAGGTGCAGGGTCGGTTGTGAATGGCTATGAATCCATGACGGGGGCAATCAATGTGGAATTAGCCAAACCTGATGTTTCCGAAAAATTGTATTTGAATTTTTATGGAAATAATCAGGGTAGGGGAGAGGTAAACCTGAATTCAGCCCATAAAATCAATAAAAAATGGTCGGTTGGTTTTCTTACACACGCTAGTACGTTGCAAACAAAATTAGATCAAAATAACGATGGGTTCTCAGACTTACCGCTTTATACGCAATTCAACGGAATCAATCGTTGGAAGTATCAATCTGATAAAATGATGGCTCAATTTGGTGTAAAAGCTCTTTATGAAGACAGAACAGGTGGACAAGTGAATTTTAATCCTGATACAAAAGGGATCTACACAGGTTTTTATGGTTTCGGAAGTAAAACCCAACGCTACGAATTTTTCAGTAAAACCGCTAAGCTTTATCAGTCAAAACCTTACGAAGGTTTAGGGCTGATTATTAATGGCTTATACCACGATAATGTCTCGTTTTTTGGTTTTAAAAATTACGCTGGAACTGAAAAAAGTCTTTATGCCAATTTGATTTATCAAAACATTTTTGGCAATACAAATCATCAATACAAAGCGGGATTGAGTTATTTACTAGATGATTATAACGAAAAATACATTGATTCAACTTTCAAAAGAACAGAATCGGTTCCAGGGGCTTTTGTGGAATACACTGAAACAATTCCAGAGAAATTAGTGTTTGTTGTGGGCGGAAGAATTGATTTTCATAATCTTTACGGTACACGATTTACCCCCCGTGTACACTTAAAGTATGACTTTAATACAGATACGCATCTACGCTTAAGTGCGGGGAAAGGTTGGCGAATGCCCAATGCTATTGCCGAAAATTTTGGAATGCTGGTAAATTCAAGACAGTTATCTGTTAATGAAGTAATTAAACCAGAGGAATCTTGGAATTTTGGGTTAAGTTTGAGCAAAGATTTCTTCCTATTCGGACAAAAAGGTACACTTGTTTTGGATGCTTACCGAACTGATTTTCAGAATCAATTAATCGTAGATATGGAGAATTCTGACTTGGTTCGTTTTTATAACTTAAAAGGTAATTCGTTTTCGAATAGTTTTCAGGCAGAAGTTAATTATTCTCCCTTGAAACGTATGGATGCTAAATTAGCATACAGAGTTTTTGATGTGAAGAATGATGTACGAACGCCAACGGGCGAATTGACTTTACTGCCAAAACAATTTGTGAATCGGGATAGATTTTTATTAAATTTGGCTTACGCTACAAAATTTGATAAGTTAAAATTTGATTTCACATGGCAATGGAACGGTTCAAGAAGAATACCAAATTTCTCAGAAGGACACGTTCATTCGGCAACTTCTCCTGCCGTTTCTGCTCCAGCATTTTCAAATATCAATGCCCAAATTACAAAGGCTTTTTATAAATTTGATGTGTATATTGGGGGCGAAAATTTGAATAACTTTACGCAAAAAGACCCTATACTCGGTGCAAAAGACCCTTTCGGTAAAAACTTCGATGCCTCAATGGTTTGGGGACCCGTGATTGGGCGAATGATTTATGTAGGATTGCGATTTAAGATTAAGTAAGTAGCTTTTGGCTTTCGGCAATCAGCTGTCAGCTTTTAGCAATTTTAAAAATTGAATGATGTATATAAATTAACAGATTTATTAAAATGCTGACAGCCGATTGCTGTTAGCCAAAAGCCAAAATGACCCAAACATTCAACATATCAGGCATGACTTGCGAAGCCTGTGAGTATAAAATACAACACATTTTCTCACAAATTCCGAGTGTAAAATCAGTTGTAGCGAAGCATTCAGATGATACAGTTACAATTGAATCTGACCATAATATTAGTCAGGAAACAGTTTTAGATACTTTAAAGCCCCATTCAAAGTATGGATTAATGGCTAACCCGATTATTAACAATGATAGGCAATCGACGTTAAATGATTCAATGTCTGTGACGCAATCAAATCAATATTATCCTTTATTTTTAATTGCAGGATTTATTACCGTAGTTAGTCTTGCAACGTCATTTAATAGAAATATTTACGCTTATGAGGATTTTGAGCTTAAAATGTTTCTGCATAATTTTATGACTGGTTTCTTTTTAGTCTTTTCATTTTTTAAATTATTGAATGTAAAAGCCTTTGCCGAAAGTTTTCAGATGTATGATTTACTGGCAGCAAAATTGCCTGTTTATGGTAAAATTTATCCCTTTATTGAGTTAGGTTTAGGAGTACTTTGTTTAATCCATTTTCAGCTTTATTTCGTATATTGGGCAGATATTCTTATTATGGGCTTTGGAGCTTTAGGCGTAATTCAGAGTGTAGTGGATAAGCGAAAAATCAAATGTGCTTGTCTGGGAACAGTATTTAATTTGCCCATGAGTACAGTAACCATCATCGAAAATTCGTTAATGGTATTGATAGGAATAATTTTGTTGAATTTGTAATGCGGGCAGTTCGATAGCCTCGTTTGTCCTTAATGAACGTAAGTAACTAATAATCAATTATTTAAAATAAAATCATGAAAAAGAATCTAATGTTATTTGTCCTTTTGTTGGTTTCAGTAATCACTTTCGCTGATGTGCCAAAGACACAAACTGTTAAAATTAAGACCTCTGCCATTTGTGAAATGTGCAAAGAACGGATTGAGAAAAAGTTAGCTTTTACGAAAGGAGTTACGGATGTTAATTTAGATGTTGAAAGTAAAGATAAGGTCGTTACTGTGATGTTTAATCCGAAGAAAACATCTGTAGAAAAAATCAAAAAATCAATTGCCGAAGTTGGATATGATGCAGATGAGATAGTTGCAGAAATGACAGGATATGATAAATTGCCTTCTTGTTGTAAGAAAGGGGGAAAGAT
>JANXRS010000006.1 GCA_025356745.1 Arcicella sp. | reverse complement strand
TATTTATGTTAACATAAACCTAAAACCAGATTCAAATTTTCATCAATTTATTATTTCTGGCAAAATTACAGTTATAAAATTGTACTATTCATTGATTTTAAACTCAAAATTGCATTTTTAAATGCGTTCAACCTGATTTTTAAGAAAAAACAAAAACTATAACCAAATTAATCTAATTTATTTTTACGAGAACATTTTATGTACGGAAAATATACGTACATTTGTGTCACTAATTCGAATGATGAACTTAATTATTTTATAATTAAGAAATTTTATAATAGTTAAACTATAAAACAAAAGATAAAATATGAAAAAATAAGAAAAAATAAGAAAATAAGATAAAAACTAACATTTGAAAATAAATATATTGTTCACAATTTTTATACTTTATTCAAAACATAGTGTAGTATAAAAATTGCGGAACTTAACTATAATATGATATTATATAAAAGTACATGACAACATTAATTAACGACAGAATAGATGTTCGGATTAGTAAAGAACAGAAAGAGTTGATTAAGTTTGCATCTGAATTATGTGGATTTAAAAGTTTATCTGAATTTATTGTTTTTACTACTAATAAGGAGGCAAACAAGATAATTGCAGAAAAAAACCAAATTTTAAAAAGTTTGGAAGACAAAAAAATCTTTGTTGATGCTATTTTAAATTCTCCAGTTCCCAATGCTAATCTTAAAAATGCTCTGTTAAATTACAAAAAAATTGAAAGTGCAAATGAAATTACCAACTAAATTATTAGAAAAGAAGTATGATAAAAAATCCTTTGATTGTGGTTATAGTTTATTAAATGATTACCTAAAAACACAGGCAAGGCAAGATGTTGATAGAGATTTATCGGCTTGTTTTGTTCTTGTGGATGATAACGATGTTGTTATTGGTTATTATACACTTTCAGCTAATTCCGTCAAGAGAGATGATTTACATGATGATTTATTGAAAAAATTACCCCCCAGTTATCAAGATTTACCCGTAGTTCTATTGGGAAGATTAGCCATTCATAAGCGTTTGCAAGGACAAAGATACGGTGAGTTTTTATTAATTGATGCACTGAAAAGATGTTATGAAATTTCTAAAAGTCTGGGAACAATTGCTATTATCGTTGATCCAATTGACGAAAAAGCCCAAAATTTTTACAATAGATATGGATTTATTCTTCTTCCAACATCTAAGAAAATGTTTTTGCCCATGAAAACGATAAAAGAATTATTGTCGTAAAATAAAATCCGTATCTACGTTTCTTAGAAGTAGATACGGATTTAAAATTTTTATCACTCACCAACCCGATACCTCCGCTCCACATTCTTCAATACATCTTCCTTATAAAATAGTACATCTTTAAACTTTCCTTGTTGATACATTTGGGCTTGGTCGCTGAAATGCTTTGAGTTTTTATTACCACTATTTCCACCTGCCAAAAGGGATTTTGCTTTAATTTTCTCACCAAATTCTACGACACATACAAAACTATTACCACCAACGCCGTAACGTTTTTTTGCTCCTTCGGCATATTTACTGTTGAATGAAGGCAAACAACCCCAAAGAGCTGAAGCGTAACCCACGCCTAAACTTGGTAAATTGTCATCGTATTTTTCTTGCATATTGCCCGTAAGTCGCTGAAAACGATTGAGTTCTCCCCAAGGCAATTGCCATTTCCCAAACCTGTTTTGTAGGTCATTCACCGTTTTTAGAAGGGGAAATAGTAAATCTTCTTTGGAGGCGGTGGTGGCAAATTTTTTGGTAGTTGAAACTTGGTCAAGTTCGCCTTCTTCCACGTAAACCCTCGTAATCATAGGATTCATTCTCTGTGCCGTTTCAATAGCTAAAGTCGTGGCAACTGAACCTTCTGAGGCTCGATAATCCCACTTTTTTAAGACGGCAATCGGTTCATTCAACGAAGCATAAAGCGAATCCGATGGCTGAACATTTGCCTCAAAAGACTTGATTATGGCTGGTATCAATATTTCAAAAGCCGATAAATAGGTATCATATCCAGCAGTAATTACTTTATCAATCGTATATTTTTTCTCCTGATTCAATACCCTCACGGCATTAATTCCCCTAAAATTTTCTCCGTCAGGAGCCATATAGGAAGGATAATCAGATTTTTTGGGACTATTTTCACCCGCCACCGTGTAGGGAGTTGCATTGCAATTTTGTAACCAACCATTCACAGGATTGTAACTATGAACGGTTTCCTCTACAGAATGCAAACCTTTCCATTCGGTTTTGGAAGTTGTACCATCTACAACTTTTCCCCAATTATAATTTGGGCTACGAATAGGAATATAGTTACCATGCCAGTATGCAATATTCCCTTGATTATCGGCAAAAACGGTGTTATTAGAAGTATTTGCTTTTAAATCCATGACCTTTTTATAATCCTCAAAACCCTTAGCTTTGGTACGCTTCCAAGACTGAATTAAACTCGTCATCGAACGGTTATAGGATTTCAAACTTAACCATCTACCATCTCTTTTTGCCATCACGGGTCCATGATGTGTGTAATAAGCAGTGATAATCTTATCTTTCAAAACACTATTTTCAAGGTATTTCAATATAATTTTCTTCTGGGTAATGGGTCTTAATTTTCCATTATATTCATACAGTAACTTCCCATTTTTCTTGGAAATTTTCTCGGCATACATATCCGCAACGTCCACATTATTAGAGGTGTGCATCCAACCGCAATATTGATTAAATCCTTGATACACAAACATTTGCCCCCAAGTAACTGCTCCGTAAGCATTTAAACCTTCCTCACTAACGACCTGCACCTCTGGACGAAAATAGAAAGTTACGTGCGGATTAATATATAAAATAGACTTTCCCGATTCGGTTAATTTTGGGGCGATGGCAAAGCCGTTTGAGCCAGTTTGTTGAAAATCTTGCCAAGCATTAGGACGGTTCATTGTCATGTCTTCATCCACGGCATTCAACTTTCCCGAATTCTGATTTTTTGAATAGAAATTTTTAATTTCGTCATTCTTAATATCAGCCGTAGAGATTGCCCCAATGCTGCCATCCGTCCACAAAAGCGGATACCACGGTTGGAAACGAGTCAGTAAAGCAGGTTTAGTTTCGGGGTGTTTGTACAAGTAAAAATTGATGCCATCAGCATAAGCATTTAAAAGTTTTTTCAACCATGGTTCGGCTTTTTTATAATCAGCAATGGCATCGACTGAGTCAATTAATAATCTGATTTGCAAGTCATTATATAATTCTTTTTCGCCTTTAATTTCAGACAAACGACCTAATTTTTCAATATAATTCATCTCCACTCGCTTGAAATCGTCTTCGCATTGGGCATATAAAAGTCCAAAAACAGCATCAGCATCAGATTTTCCGTAGATGTGCGGAATACCCCAAATATCACGAATAATTTCAACGTTTTTTGCTTGTTTTTGAAAACGATTAATTTCCGTTGAGGAAAATTTTTGAGCAAAAATCTGTGCTGGAAAAAAGATAAGGAGGAGGAAGAATTTTTTCATGGATATTTAAAATATTGATGATAAAATTGTTAAAGTCAGACGATAGTCAGACGAGATTAATTTGTAGGTTTACTTTTCGTCTGACTATCGTCTGATTAAAGTTACCTACCAAACGCAAAGCTATTGATTTAGCTATTTGAAATCAAGTATAAAAATCTAATCTTTGCCTTTTTCCTACAAATTAACAATTCTGTAAAGCTGTATGAAACACAAACTCTTTAGTATTCTATTTCTTATCACCATTTTATCGGCTGAGTCGTTCGCCCAAAAAGAAAATCGAACTGACGCTCGATGGATCAATCTTTTTGATGGAAAAACCCTTAAAGGTTTTAAACAATTGGGGGGAAAAGCCTTATACGAAGCTAAAAACGGCGAAATCGTAGGAACTACCGTTAAAGATACCCCAAATTCTTTTTTAGCAACCGAACAAGAATACGGTGATTTTATCCTCGAACTTGAATTAAAACTTGATGAGCCAATGAACGGTGGCGTGCAGTTTCGTAGCTTATCGAAACCTGATTATCAGAATGGGCGTGTGCATGGCTATCAAATGGAAATTGACCCAACTGAAAGAGCTTGGTCTGGTGCAATTTATGACGAAGGGAGACGTGATTGGCTATATATTCCAAATATTAATCCCGCAGGGAAAAAAGCTTTTAAGCCCGTAGGTGAATGGAATAAATATCGTATTGAAGCCATTGGAAGTACAATTCGTACATGGATAAATGGTATCCCGACGGCACATTTAATAGATGACATGACTGCCAAAGGATTTATTGCCCTACAAGTTCATTCTATCTATGGAACGATGAAAGAAGGCATGAAAATTCGTTGGAAAAATATCAAAATTCAGACAGAAAACCTCAAACCAAGTCCGACTGATAATTGTCCTGTGGTTAATTTGGTTCTGAATAATCTCTCAGAGCAGGAAAAAGCACAAGGTTTCAAAATGCTTTTTAATGGCAAAGATTTTACAGGCTGGCGTGCTGTTCATGGTACTGAAATGCCTAAACAACATTGGGCAGTCGTTGATGGAATAATCAATGTGAGTCCTTCGGATGGTTCGGAAACGGGGAATGACATCGTAACAAATGAACAATTTGGAGCCTTTGAAATGACTTTTGAATTCAAACTCACGGAAGGAGCAAATTCAGGCGTAAAATATTTCGTAAATGAAGCTTTTGATTCAAATGGAAAATCTGGAATTGGTTTAGAATACCAAGTTTTAGACGATGAAAAACATCCAGATGCTAAATTAGGAGCAGCAGGAAACCGTACCTTGGCAAGTGTATATGATTTAATTCCTTCTTATAAAATTGACAAAGATTTAAAGATGGATAAACGTTTCATTAAAAAAATTGGCGAGTGGAATCAAGCCAGAGTTGTAGTGATGCCAAATAATATTGTTCAGCATTGGCTTAATGGTTTCAAAGTGCTTGAATATGAACGTAAAAGCAACATTTTTAATGTATTAGTAGCTCGAAGTAAATATGAAAAATATAAAGGTTTTGGAGCTGGTGATAAAGGAAATATTCTTTTGCAAGACCATGGTAATAATGTTTCGTTTAAAAATATTAAAATTAAAGAATTGAAATAAAATACTTATAATAAAATTTTTATCATACAATGACAACAAGAAGAGATTTTGTAAAAAGTACAATTTTAGCAGGACTCGCTACGGGTTTCTCTGCGAAATCTTATGCCAAAATAATTGGCTCAAATGACCGTGTGCGAGTAGCCTGCGTAGGGTTTTCAGACCGTTTTAGGGCTTCGCATATTCCTCCGTTCAAAAAATTTCAAAAAGAAATGAATTTTGAAATGGTAGGAGTTTCAGATATATGGAATCGTCGTCGTGATGAAGGCAAGGCTTTCATTGATAAAGAGTTAGGGGCTGATGTAAAAGTTTTTCGTAATAATGACGAACTATACGCTTCTAAATCTGTGGATGCTGTAATGCTTTCAACGGCTGATTTTCAGCACGCCATTCATGCTATTGAAGCGGTAAAAGGTGGTTGTGATGCCTATGTAGAGAAACCTCTCGCTGAAACAATGGAAGATAACCGTGCGGTTTTAAAAGCGGTAAAAGATTCGGGTAAAATCGTACAAATTGGTTCGCAACGCAGAAGTGGAGAAAACTATTTTGCAGCAGAAGATTTTATCAAATCGGGCAAGTTTGGTCCAATTGTGATGGTAGAATTAGTATGGAACGTAAACCAACCTGGTCGTTGGAGAAGACCTGCTTTAACCAAAGATTTAAAAGAATCAGACGTTGATTGGAAACGATTTTTAGTAAATCGTCCGAACGATACTTTTGACCCTCGTAAATATTTGGAATACAGACTTTTCTGGCCTTATTCTTCAGGAATTCCAGGGCAATGGATGTCACATCAGATTGATACAGTTCACTGGTTTTCGGGGCTTCCTCACCCAAGAAGTGCCGTTGCTAATGGTGGCATTTATCAGTGGAAAGATGGTCGTAAAAATGCTGATACCATGACAGTAGTATTTGATTATGGCCCTTTGGATGATTTAACAACAGGTTTTCAAGTACAATTTACGAGTCGTTTTTCTAACGGAGCGGGTGATACAAAGGAATTATACTACTCAAATGGTGGCATGATTAACTTGGATACCAACGAGATTTCTGCAACGGGTGGAATGAGCGAGCGTGAGGCAAAAGCGATGGGAATGCAGGCGAATTTGTTGCCTAAATTATCTTTGAGTGCGGCTACTAAAATTGAGACAAATGCCAATACAGGATATGATGCTTTGACAACTGCTCACATCAAAAACTGGATGGATTGTGTACGTTCACGCAAAACACCAAATGCTCCAATTGAGGCTGGATACCAACATTCAATTGCTAACATTATGGCAAATGCGGCCTACAAAACGGGTGAAAAAGTTACTTTTGATACAAAATCGCAAGAAGTAATGGCTGGGAAAAAGGTGTTTAAATATTAAAATTATGGTAATTTTACGGAAGCCTTCGCTTAAAGCAAAGACTTCCGTTTAAATATGCAAGAAGACCTTTACAGAACAATAAAATTACCCTCAGAAGGACTTTTCAAAGATAAAGGCAGTAAATTTTTAGCCTTTGCTTATCCTTTTGAAAATGAATTAGAGGTAAAATCCCTCATTGAACCGCTTAGAAAGGAACATTTCAAGGCGGTTCATTTTTGTTATGCCTATCGGATAGGATTAGACCGTAATAATTTCAGAGTAAATGATGATGGTGAACCTTCTGGTTCAGCGGGTCGTCCAATTTTAAATGTGCTTTTATCCAAAGAAATTACGAATATTTTGGTTGTAGTTGTTCGTTATTGGGGTGGAACTTTATTGGGAGTTCCAGGATTAATTAATGCCTATAAATCTGCTACTGAAGAGGCTTTGACTAATGCTGAAATTATTGAGAAGACAGTTAATGACGTTTATCAGATAACTTTTGGATATGTTAAGATGAATGATATAATGAAAGTGGTGAAGGATTTTGATTTAAAAATTCGCAATCAACGGTTTGACAATCAATGTAGTATTGAAATAGAATTTAGAAAAAATATCTCTCCAAATGTGATTGGAAAACTAGAGAAGATTGACGAAATAATACTTGAATACCTACACACGGTTTAAGCGTATCCACGCTAAATTTAACAATCTTAAACCCGTAATAATATAGAATTGCCAACTTTTTGAAAGTTGGCAATTCTGTTTACTAACTAATTAGTACCTTTGTAAATCAAACAATAACAAATTAAATGGATATATACGTAGGCAGCATTCCTTTCAAATGGAAAGAATCAAATTTGACTGAAATTTTTGGCGAATTTGGAGAAGTAACATCGGCAAAAATTGTGATAGATAAATTCACTCGTCAGAACAAGGGTTTTGCCTTTGTAGAAATGCCCAATGAGGACGAAGGAAAGGCTGCCATAAAGGGATTAAATGGAAAGGAATATGAGGAAAGAAAAATTGTTGTTAATCAATCAACCCCCAATAATGCAGGAAGTTTAGACAAAGATAATAAGAAAAGAAAAGTCTATTCAAAGCCTGAAAACAAAGAATGGAAGCCATTTATGGGGATTGGGAAAAAGCGTAAATAATATCAACAAAACCTAAATCCATAATGAAACTGCCTCTAATTTTATCATTTTTTTTACTTATATTTAATGTCAATGCCCAAGGAATTCTTTCGCACGAAGAAGCCATAAAAATTTCTTTGGAAAATACTTATTCTATCAAAATTGCGAGGAGTAATCAAAAAATTGCAGAAAATAATAATACCCTTGGTAATGCTGGAATGTTGCCAACCGTGACGGGTAATATCAATAAAAATTACTCAGTTAATGGTTTAACACTTCAACCGTTCGATGCAACTTTCCCTACTATTGAACGCTCTAACGTGCAGAATAATAATGGTGGGACAGGTCTGAATGTTATCTGGACATTATATGATGGCTTAGGAATGTTCATTGCTCGTGACCGTTTACGTGAGTTACAAAAGACTACGGTTACACAATTAGAGAGTACACTCGAAAATTCGATTGCCCAAGTTAGTATTGCTTATTATGACATTATTCGTCAGTCGAGAAGGGTGAAAAATTTAAAACAAGGTTTAGATATTTCAAATGATAGATTGAAACTTTCACGGGATAGATATGAAGTTGGACAAGGTTCAAAGGTAGATTTTCTTTCGGCACAAGTAGATTTCAATGAAGACAGAGCCGCTTTAATTGCTCAAGAACAGGCATTAGAGAGTTCAAAAATAAATGTTAATTCTTTATTAATCAGAAACTTACAGACAGAATTCAATACGCTTGATACCATTGTTTTCGATAAAAATCTTTCCCTTGAAATCTTGCGTGAGGCTACCTTAAAACAGAACCCTGCTTTAATTTTAGCGGAGCACAATAAAAGATTGGCGGAGTTTGATTTAAAACTTCAAAAAGCAGCTCAATATCCACAAATTGACTTACTGACGGGTTATAATTACAATTCTAATAATAGCGGTGTAGGGCAGCCACAAGCCACAAAGTCCCTTCAAAGTTTTACTTTTAATTATGGACTTAGAGCTTCTATAAACATTTTTGATGGCTACAATCAAAAACAAAGGATTAAGAATGCAAAGATTGGTCAGGAAATAGCTAATTATCAGGAAGGCGACCTTAGAAATCAACTAAATACTGCTTTGGAAAGAACATTTTTGAGTTATAAAAATGCCTTAGAATTGATTAAATTAGAAACAGAAAACTACAAAATTGCTCGACAAAACATTGATATTGCCTTTGAAAGGTATAAAGTAGGTAATTCAACAGCGTATGAACTTCGTGAGGTTCAACGCAATGCAGTAGCAGCTGAAACTCGTTTAATTGAATCGGAATTTAATGCGAAGATTACGGAGATTGAATTGTTGCGATTGAGTAGTAAAATATTGGACTGAGTATAAATTGAAAAAGAATAAAAGGGATTAGACACGGATTGATAATTTTATATCGGTGTCTAATCCCTTTTGTCCTTTTTAATTATTGCTCCTTACGTGGCTACTTCCTCCACCGACATCTGCTTATCATAAAGTTCTCGGTAAACGCCGTTCGCCTCCATCAAATCATCATGTGTGCCTTGTTCAACAATGTATCCATCGTCAAGCATAATGATTCTATCCGCTAACTTTGCCGAAGAAACACGATGCGAAATAATCACTGAAGTACGTCCTTTCATAATACCTTGCAAATTATTCAAAATTTGATTTTCGGTTTTGGTATCAACTGCCGAAAGACAATCGTCCAAAATCAAAATTCTTGGCTCACGAGCAATCGCACGAGCAATCGAAAGGCGTTGTTTTTGCCCTCCTGAAAGCGTAACGCCACGTTCGCCTAAGACAGTATCAAATCCTTCTGGAAAATCAATTACATTATCATACAAATCTGCATCTTTAGCAGCTTGAATAATTTGCTCTTCCGTCATTTCATCAGCTCCAAATTTTACGTTATTTCTAATAGAATCAGAAAACAAGAAAACATCTTGTGGCACGTAGCCAATTTGAGAACGTAAACCGTTGACATTTAAGTTTTTAATTGGAATTTTATCAATCCTTATTTCTCCCTCCGATACATCATACATTCTACATAAAAGATTCGCAATCGTACTTTTTCCAGAACCTGTTGTGCCTAAAATTGCCACTGATTCACCCGCTGAAACCTTCATTGAAAAATCCTTCAAGGCTACAATTCCAGAATCTGGATAGACAAAATGAACGTGTCGAACTTCAATATCTCCTTCAATTTCTTTACTAATATTTTGCTTTGAAACAATGTCAGTTTTGATATTCAAAAACTCATTAATGCGTTGTTGAGAAGCCGCCGCACGCTGAATTTGTGAAGCAGTCCAACCCAATGCAATCATGGGCCACGTGAGCATATATACGTACATAATGAACTCGGTAATACTACCAGGCGTTAATCGTCCAGCCATCACTTCCATACCTCCAACATAAACAACAATTACCGAACTCAAACCCGCTAAAACCGAAACCAAAGGCGAAAACAGTGAATCTACTTTTACCAAATCTAATGATTTTTGACGATAAATATTAGCTTGTTTCGTGAAAGCAATGGTTGAAGGTTCTTCTTGAACAAATGATTTTAGAACCCGAATTCCTGAAAATGCTTCCTGCGTAAAAGTTGAAATTTTAGACAAATTAGCTTGAATTTGCTCCGATTTTCGCATAATTATCGTGTTAACAAAATAAATGCTAAACGACAAAAACGGTACGGGTAAAAGCACCCACAAAGTTAATTTTTGATTAACCGAAAGCATATACCAAATCACAAGAATAAAGACTGTAATCAAATTCAATCCATACATGATGGCGGGACCAACATACATACGCACCTTATTGACATCCTCAGAAATACGAGCCATTAAATCTCCCGTATTATTTTTACGGTAAAAACTTAAAGGAAGGGTTTGATAGTGATGGTAAATCTCATTTTTTAAGTCAAATTCAATGTGTCGTGACATCACAATTAAAGTCTGTCGAACCAAAAATAAGAAAACTCCTTTCAGCAAGGCCAATACTAAAATCATCAATCCGTACAAAAGAATTGAAAAAGCAAAGAACTCATAAACGGATGATTGAAGTTTGAAACCGTCAAAAAGGAAGTACAAATCAATGGTTTCCTTGACTAAATCAAGGGCATATCGCACAATTTGGGCAGGCACAACGCCAAATAGATTGGAAACGGCCGTGAAAACCGTACCTAAAATTAAGTACCATTTATATTTGAGGAAGTATTTGTTGAGATGTTTTAAGTATTTCATATAATATTGAACGTGTCAGTTCCTTCATTTGTTCATTGGTGCTAAAATCACCATTTTTTACTTCTGAAAGAGATTAGGGAATATGTTTGTGTTAATATTCACGCTAACCCTGATTTAAAATCAGGGTTTACATGGTCAAGCGTCTTAGACGCAAAACCAAACGACATCCGATTGCAAATCGGGGTCAGCAAGAATTCTAACAACCATTTGGTGGATTATCGATTTTACTTCTATTTCACTCATAATTTTTGATATTTATTTTATGCAATTTAAAAAAAATATCAATTCGAGCAAAAGATTGTTTTATGATAAGGTTTTCAGATTTCCTTTAATAAAACAATAATTTTAAACAAAATACGCTCTTTTTCTTAAAAAAATACTAATTTTGTATAAAATCATAGCAACCAAAAAAACGTTCTTTCATATATACAATGGTAAACAGACGACTTCTCCGAACTAAGGCTTTCCAAAATCTATACGCCTTCCGCACAGCGGAACGTGCTGATTATCAACATTACAATGACATTATTGCTGAATCATTCCTCCCAAATCTTGATTTAATGATTCCAAGAGAGCAACAAATGCTCAAACTTGATGCTTTACGAAAATTGTCAGAAACTCATTACAACGAGATTTTTCATAAAAAACAAACCAACGAAGATATTCCCGTAGAGTCTAAGACAGCCGCAAAAAAATCACTTTTAATGTATCGTGACGCTGTAAAAAGAGACAGAAATAGAATCACAAACGCTATGGTGTTTGAGGTAGAAAATATCTACAATGTTTATCTCAAAATGATTCAATTATTGATTGAAATCACGGATATAGCTGTTTGGGATGAACAACGTCGTTTGGTCGAAACTGATTTCAGAACCGCCCGATTAGCCAATAATACCGTTTTAATTGCCCTCAAAAATCTAAAATCCCTCGAAACGGAATCAATTCGTAAAAATGTTAACTGGACGACTGACGACCAAAATTTTCTCCGAAAACTTTTCTTGGATGCCATCTTGCCTGATACCGAATTCCAATCGTACCTTCGTATTACAGATCCCACTTTTGACCAAGATTTAACATTAGTCATTTATCTGGTTAAAACTTTTATCTTAAAACATCACTTAATTACGGATTATTTTGAAGAAAAAGACTTAAATTGGGGTGAAAATAAAGACGTTTTAAAAAGTATGATGGTCAAAACATTCAAAATTTTGAGTGTTGAAGAGTTGGAATTGCAATCTTTGGCAATGAATTGGGATGATGATAAAGTTTATTTCCTTGACCTTTTCAATTACGTTTTAGATAATGATGAAGATTACGAAAAAATCATTACTGACCAAACTCAAAACTGGGATGGCAACCGATTAGCAATGACTGATTTATTAATTTTAAAATTGGGTTTAGCCGAGATGATTAATTTTTCAAGCATTCCCACGAAGGTTTCAATTAATGAATATGTTGAGTTAGCAAAGAATTATTCAACTCCGAAATCTGGACAATTTATTAATGGACTTTTAGATGTACTTTCACAGAAATTACAAAAAGAAGGCGTTATCAGAAAGTCTGGACGTGGTTTGATTGATAATAAATAGCAGGCAGTTTACAATATGGTAGTCCTATAAATGTAATGCTTTCGTATCTTTGATATTTCAAACATTATATAGTATGAAATGTAGTCATTGTCAAACCGAAAATACGAAGAAGAACGGTCATACTCACTATGGTAAGCAAAACTATTATTGCCATAGTT
>JANXRS010000005.1 GCA_025356745.1 Arcicella sp. | reverse complement strand
TATTTATGTTAACATAAACCTAAAACCAGATTCAAATTTTCATCAATTTATTATTTCTGGCAAAATTACAGTTATAAAATTGTACTATTCATTGATTTTAAACTCAAAATTGCATTTTTAAATGCGTTCAACCTGATTTTTTAATGAGAAATGGGAATATTATAAAACAGAGCGATGTCTATTACGCATTGAAAGAAAAGGTTACAAAAGACAATGCAACGGAATATTTGAGTGAGTTAAAAAACTTTTCTATATATTATCAACGCCTAATATTCCCTGATTTTGAACCAGATATTAATCTTCAGAAATATTTTAGAAGGTTAAATAGAATTGAAGTTACCACTGCATATCCTTTACTCTTAAACTTTTATAGTAATTATGCGGATGCTAAAATTACAAAGGATGAATTTATTATTATTTTACAAACGCTTGAAAATTATCTAATTCGTAGGTTTGTTTGTAATGTCCCCTCTAACCAATTGAATAAAATATTTCCAGTTATTTATCCTCAAATTGTATCCAAATATACTGACAATATCGTAGAAGGTTTCAAAACTGTTTTACAAAGTAAAGGCTATCCAAAGGATAACGAGTTTTATTTGCGTTTTAGAGAAACTAAATTTTATGGTGGAGGAGATAGGCAAATAAAAACTAAACTTATTCTTGAAACACTTGAAGAAAGTTTTGCCCACAAAGAAAAAGTTCCTTTCAATAATTTGACAATTGAACATATTATGCCTCAAACTTTATCTGTTTGGTGGCAAAATGAACTTGGAGAAGAATGGGAAGAAACTCGAGACTTATTTTTACATACAATAGGTAATCTAACTTTAACAGCTTACAATACAGAACTTTCTAATGATGGATTTCCAACAAAAAAAATTACTTTTAGTGAAAGCCATTTGGAATTGAACAAATATTTTGTCGATATTTCAAATTGGACAAGAAGCGAAATTGAACAAAGAGCGGAAAATTTAGCAAAAAAAGCTCTTGAACTTTGGGAATATTTTGGACAAGAAAATACCTCACCTACTGATTTACAAGAAGTTAAAGGAACATCCCCCATTTCTCTAACCATTTTAGGACAATATTTTCCTGTTGAAAGTTGGAGAGATGTTATGGAACAAACTTTGAATACAATTGCTTATCTTGAACCAGAAAAATTTGAAATTTTAGCTCATAATTTCCCCAGATATTTAGGGAAAGATAAAAATAAATTTAGAGCAATTAGACAACTTCAAAATGAATATTACATTGAAATGAATCTATCAGCACAGAGTATTCAAAAAATATGCTATCAAGCAATGGAAACAATTGAGTTAACTTCTGATGAATGGAAAGTAAATGTAAGATAAGAAATAATATTCATCTAAAACCCCATAAAAATACCCACTTCAAGCCAGCAATTATTTTATAATTGGCTTGAAGTGGGTAAAATACTAAATGCAAAAAATCCACTAAACCGTCTCCCAATCCGATTCTGGCAGATATTCTACCAATCCTTTCTCCGTTTTTCCAACCGCTACTCTTCCAGATTTTAGGTACTCCAAAATTTCCCAATTTTTCATGTATTGGTAAAATTCAGCAATTTCTACTTCCGTTCCATTCTTTTCAATAACCACGTAATCCAATCCCCAATGAACCACTTTTGCGTTCCAGTCGAGGTTGATTTCTTTGATATTCAAAGCTGTGCCACCGAGTGGCGTTGCCAATTTGAAAAGAGCAATTTCGTTGAAAACAATTTCGTGGTCAAGGTAGCCAAAAACGGCAAGAACATCCACCACTTTACGAATTTGACGAACAAGTTTTTCAACGGTATCTCGGTCTTCATGACGCATTACGATAGTAAAACGAGAAACGCCCTTGCGTTCTGTTTCACAAACTGTTAACGATTCAATATTCAATCTTCTACGAGTAAAAATAATCGTAATTCGGTTTAATAAACCGATTGTATTGGTGGTAAATATAGATAGTGTGAATGTTGTCATGATTTCGTTATTCATATTTTTAATATTCGTTGTTTCAAAATATATTGGAAGTCGTTTTCTGGAAAATTATATGCCTAAAAACGAACATTAAAATTACTCCAAACGAATACTTGCTACTCCTCCACCCGCAGGAACCATTGGGAATACATTTTCTTCTTTTTCACAAACGATTTCTAATAAATAAGGTGTCGTTGCGGCTAACATTTTATCTAATTCCGTCGATAATTCCGCACGGTCAGAAACCTTGTGGGCATCAATGCCAAAACCTTTTGAAATGGCAATAAAATCAGGATTTTGAAGCTCCACGAATGAGTATCTTTTCTCGAAAAATAACTGTTGCCATTGACGAACCATTCCCAAGAAATTATTATTCAAAATAATGATTTTTACGGGTAAACCACTTTGAGCAATCGTTCCTAATTCTTGAATCGTCATCTGAAAACCACCATCTCCAATCAAAGCAATAACTTCACGGTCGGGAGCTCCCACTTTCGCCCCAAAAGCGGCTGGAAGGGCAAATCCCATTGTTCCTGCACCACCTGAAGTGACCAACGAATTAGGTTTCATGTATTCATAATAACGATTGACAATCATTTGGTGTTGTCCAACGTCTGTAACCGTTACTGCTTCTCCTTTAGTCTTTTTCGAGAGCATTGCTACGGCTTCCCCCATTTTTATTTTATCTCCATCGTGAAATAAATCCCGTTTAGAAACCTTCTCGAATTCTATTTCGTCGTATTTCTTAAACTCTGCTATCCATTTTGTATGTTTGCGTTCTTTCACTAAAGGTAAAAGGGCCTTTAATGCTTCTTTTGCATCTCCTACAACGGGGGCATCTGCTTTGATGTTTTTGTTGATTTCAGCAGGGTCAATATCAATGTGAACCACTTTGGCTTGGGTAATAAATTGCGCCAAATCCCCTGTAACTCTATCATCAAAACGCATTCCGATAGCGATAATTAAATCCGCTTCATTGGTCAAAACGTTGGCTCCGTAATTTCCGTGCATTCCTAACCAACCAATATAATTTGGGTGATTATGGGGTAAAGCGGACATTCCTAAAAGCGTTGTGGCAACGGGAATATCCGTTTTACGAGCAAATTCATTTAATTCTTCCTCAGCTTTAGCAATTAATATTCCGTGTCCTGCAAAGATATAAGGCTTTTGGGCGGCATTAATCAATTTTGCTGCTTCTTCAATTTGTGACTGTTTGGGAATATATCTCGGACGATAACTAACTATTTCCTCACAAGGTTTATAAACGAATGGTTTTGTCATAAAATCTGCCTGTGCCGTGCGAGTAATATCTAATAAAACTGGACCGGGACGACCCGACTCAGCAATATAAAACGCCTTTGCCATAATTTCAGGAATCTCATCAGCATCCGTGATTTGATAATTCCATTTAGTTACTGGCATCGACATTCCGATAATATCGCACTCTTGAAAAGCATCGGTTCCCAAAAGATTCGCTTTCACCTGACCGACCAAACAAACTAAGGGCGTTGAATCCAAAAGGGCATCGGCGATGGGTGTCATTAAATTGGTAGCTCCTGGACCCGAGGTTACGATGGCAACGCCCGCTCTTCCTGTCATGCGAGCATATCCCTGAGCAGCGTGTCCAGCACCCTGTTCGTGACGAACAAGGATGTGTTTGATGCGGTCTTGATAGTCGTAGAGAGCATCATAAGTGGGCATAATTGCCCCGCCAGGATACCCAAAAATAGTTTTTACATTATTTTCGACCAGACATTGCATAATTGCCTGAGCCCCTGATAAAAATTTAGTGGGTTCAATCATGGGCATTTCTGCGGTCATGGTTTGTGTATTTGCCATGTTGATATTTTTTATTCTTGTGATTTTTATTACTCTGAAATCACAGATTACGATATGAATTTTATGTGTCCATTATCAAACTGTTACTAAAATTTAGATAATGGTTTAATATTTATTGTAGATTTCACAGCTACAAAGCCCTAATAATCAGCTTTTATTGTCTTGTGAATCCACAATATTTTCATTTAATTTTTTTCTTCCTTAAATTACTCATCCAATGGATAGATTTATACCGAAAGTGAATTTCTCTTAAAATATCATGCTTTGTTTTCAACTACAAATCCGTCACACAACCCAAACTCGCACTACTCACATTTTTGATATATTTTCTTAAAACGCCTTGTTTAAAAGGTGATTCGATGGGTTTCCAAAGTTTACGTCTCTCTGCTAATTCTTCTTCCGAAACGTGCATTTGAATGATATTATTGACCGCATCAATCGTAATTAAATCACCATCTTTTACCAGTGCAATATTACCACCATCTTGTGCTTCGGGCGTGATGTGTCCGACCACAAAACCGTGCGTACCACCAGAGAAACGTCCGTCTGTAATCATTGCAACGGAATTGGCAAACCCAGCACCCATTATTGCCGAAGTTGGCTTCAACATTTCGGGCATTCCTGGACCACCTTTTGGCCCTTCATTGCGGATAACGATAACCATCCCCGCTTTGATTTCGCCTTTTGCCAAAAACTCCATTACCTCTTCTTCACGCTCACAGACTTTGGCAAAGCCCTCAAAACGCTCTCCTTCTTTACCCGTAATTTTTGCCACAGCTCCTTCCGTTGCCAAGTTTCCGTAAAGAATTTGCAAATGTCCAGATGCCTTCAAAGGACTCGAAATTGGCACAATAATCTTTTGAGCATCAAAGTCTAAGTTCGGAACATCAGCCAAATTTTCGGCAATTGTTTTACCCGTAACCGTCATACAATCGCCGTAGAACAAACCTTCTTGTAAAAGATATTTCATCACTGCAGGCACGCCTCCGATGGCAAGCATATCTTCCATGTAGTATTTTCCAGAAGGCTTTAAATCGGCAATTAATGGCGTACGGTCAGAAATATCTTGAATGTCTTTTAATGTAAATTCAATTTCGGCAGCACGAGCAATCGCTAGGTAGTGCAAAACTGCATTTGTTGAACCACCCATTGCTATTACCATGGTCATGGCATTTTCAAAGGACTTGCGAGTCATGATGTCTCTGGCACAAATATTTTTTTCTAAAAGTACTTTCATCGCCGCTCCGATGGCAACACATTCGGCTTTTTTGCCTTCGTGGGTTGCTGGATACGAAGATGAATTGGGCAAAGTTAGACCCATGGCTTCCATCGAACTCGCCATTGTGTTTGCCGTGTACATTCCTCCGCAAGCACCTGCCCCGGGAATAGCATTTTTAATAATGCCTTCGTAATCTTCGTCGGAAATAGTACCTGCGTATTTCTGTCCCAAAGCCTCAAAAGCCGAAACGATGTCCAACTTTTTACCTTTGTATTCACCCGTTTTGATAGTTCCACCATACACCAACATTCCTGGACGATTCAAACGAGCCAGTGCCATCATGGCACCTGGCATATTTTTGTCGCAACCTACCACAGCAATTACGCCATCGTACCATTGAGCCCCTACGACATCTTCAATTGAGTCAGCAATCAAATCACGGCTTGGCAATGAATAACTCATGCCATCGTTGCCGTTGGTCATACCGTCTGATACGCCGATGGTGTGGAAAATAAGTCCTACCATCCCATTTTCTTGTACGCCTTTTTTCACATGGACAGATAATCCATTCAAGTGCATATTGCAAGTATTGCCTTCATAACCCGTACTGGCAATGCCAATTTGGGCTTTTTGCATATCTTCTGTGGTCAGACCGATACCGTATAACATTGCCTTGGCGGCAGGATTAGTTACTTCTTGAGTAAGCGTACGGGAAAATTTGTTTAATTCCATTGTGGGTTAATTGATTGTTTTATGGAACACGGATTTAAGGGATTGGACACGGATGAAATTTTAGATTTAAAAATATAAATCTGTACGGTTCAATCCGTTAAATCCATGTGTCAATTTTATACAAAAGACCTTCCACAATTATTGAGAAAGGTCTTCTTTAAAATAAATAAAAAGCCTAACTCAACTCAAAAGCAGAGCAGAATTAAGCCAACAATGATATTTGTAATTATTTGATTCATCTAATTTTAGAATAATATTTTCAGCGAATTTTCGCTACTAATTTATTCGATATTTATCAAATATACAGTAGTTTATTTCTTATTTACAAATAAAAACCAAATAATATTTTACAATACCACTTTTTCGCCAATGATTATTTTTTGTTTAAATACTATAATTCAGAAGATAATTCTTAAAATAATGAAATTTGGTAACTTTTATTTTGAATATGACTAATGATTCAAAAGATAATATTTTTGAAAAATAGTTTAAACTATTTTAGCGAAATTTCGCTAAAATAAATATTACCATCCAATATATCCTTCTGGAATAACTTCATTAAGTCGCAAATAACAGATGGCTTGTCCACGATGGTGAATAATATGGTTTTCCATGGCATAAAAAAATCGCCACATTTGAATACTTCCACCCGCATAATCTTCGGGTTTTAGAAGCGTTTCTGACTTAGTTTCATTCACCGTTTTCAAAACCCACGCATAAAACTTATGCAATTCATTTTCCAAATCTGCCTTCGAGAGTTTTGCCCAATAGGAGGGGACGGTTTTTTCGTAGGGATTCGGAATATTCAAACGCCCACATAACTGAGCGGCTGTGAAAGTAATGCAATGCACAAACTGCGTACGAAATGAAAAAGATTCGGGCGTGTACCGAAACTCCAATTTCTCTTCGGGCATTTGATTAAAAACCGTTAGCGTATATTCTTCAGAACGTTTCCAAGCGTCGGTAAATTCAGCTTTATATCCCAAAAGGTCTTTCTCAATTTGTTTTTTTCCAAAACTTGGGAGAGTAATTAATCCTGCTGTAAGGGTTTTTATGAGGGTTTTTCTGGTGATTTTCATGAGTTTATTGATTTATGCAAAACGATATTCGCCTTGATTAGAAATAAAACGGGACGAGTGTGGTTTTACTTACTGCGAGTAAAAGGTTCAATTATGGAAAGTGAAATGGTAAAATAGTTTTGAACCTTAATTTTTTCCCATCTTGTGATGCAGGAGTCCAAGTAGGAGATGAATAAAGCGCATTTTTTACACCATTTTCTAAATCTAAATAATAATTATTGGGGTTTAATATTTCAACTTCAGATACACATCCATTTTTTTCTATCGTAACCATGCACAGAACCATCGTTTTGTTTTTAACCACTTGCATTGAATTTCTAAACAAATACATTTTTACATACGAATTCAGCGAATCCCTTCCGCCAGAAAATACGGCAACCTGCTGAACAAACATATAGGCAATAGTATCTGGATTTTTGTTTAAGTAAGGTTCCATAAACGATTTAACATCTATAACCAGAATAGTATCTTTTCCCTTTTGTGAGAAAACATTACTCGTCAATAATAATATCAAAATATTGACCTTGAAAAATGTATATATTATTTTCATATTTCAGTATTACTACAAATATTTAACTGCTTTAATTAATTTTAAACCATTCAGCATGGGTACAGTTCTAATATTTTCCTGTGGAATAATGCCACGTTTAATCCAGTTAGTGACTACGTTAGTGGTGGAAAGATTGAATCGCTTAGAATACTCCTTCATCGTAACCCATTCATTTAAATTAATCGTATAATCGGGCGTTGCCAAAACACTATCAATTTGTGAAAGTAAATCTTTTGATTCCTTGATTAACATATCATTCTTGGCATAAACCACCGCTTTCAAAGTTTCTTTGTCTTCGGGCGTAGCATTTCTAATAGCTTCATTCATCAATTCAATAGACGTTTGTACTTCTTCCTCAGTCTGAGCATTGAAATATTTGGTAATTAATTCTTGCTTTGTCATATCAGTAATAGGGCTTATTTCCCTAAGTTTTTAAGATGATTTTCTATTATTTCTATACCCCTATTTAATTCATTGAGCGTATCAAGTAGCTTATCCGTTTTTTCCATATCTTGCAAGTCTTCATTCTCTTGCTGATTACGGAGATTCATTAAAATAGTCGCTCTTTTCATTCTCAAATCAATCAGTAAACTTTGGATTTTATCCATAAAGGTTAGTTTTATTTATGATACAAATGTAGTTTTTGTTTGATTATCAAACAATATTGTTAAGTATTTTAAACCAGAGCTATCGAAAATTTGGAATAGTAGAGGATTTTTTTACGAAAAAACTATCATAACTATTTTTCACTCCACCAGTACTTCCATTATAGGCAGTAGGAAACTCTGGTAAATTTGTCTTAACTGGGGAACTATTAATCTGATAGACAGTATCTTTTGAGTAATAATAGTATTCTATGTTATATAGTCCTGATGGTGGAGACTCATCTTTTACCATATATTTTGAGGGGTCTCCAGTTATTATTAAAACATAAGAATCATCCTTATAAGCGAAAATCCTATTTTGACTTTTGGGTATATTCCAATATATTTTAACTTCTCCATCATAATTTTCTGGAATAAAATATTTTAACTCTCGTGATTTATATCCACAAGAATGCATAAAAAGTATTGTAACTACCAACAAAGGACACTTAATCTTCAAAACCATCGCTATTTGTTAATTTAAACATTCGTTTCATTTCACGTGTATTCCTCAGAACGTTTTCAAGCATCGGCAAATTCAGCTTTATATCCCAAAAGGTCTTTCTCAATTTGTTTTTTTCCAAAACTTGGGAGAGTAATTAATCCTGCCGTAAGGGTTTTTAAGAGGTTTTTCTGGTGATTTTCATGGGTTTATTGATGTTTAAAATGCGTCAAAGCACTTGGTTGATTTCAAATTGAAGTCAGCGAGAATATATTATCTTGGTTCGATTAAAATTCCATCTCCAAACTGTGTACAAATGTCTTTTAGACAAATTGTTTTGAAAATATATCTGTCATCATATGATGAATTACGAGTTTCGAGCCAATAATATTTATAATCAATGTCACATCCTACCACAATATTATGACCTTTATTATTCATGAAAATTGTTGAAACAACATTATTGACTTTTAATTTATTTTCAAAATCAACATAACAATCATTAAATTCAAAGTATTCTGCTCTAACTATTTTTCGAGACAATTTAAAAGAATCCTGATTCGAATTATTAAATAAATCTAAAATAAATTGATTTCCTGATTTTCCATTATTTATCAGGTTGAACGCATTTAAAAATGCAATTTTGAGTTTAAAATCAATGAATAGTACAATTTTATAACTGTAATTTTGCCAGAAATAATAAATTGATGAAAATTTGAATCTGGTTTTAGGTTTATGTTAACATAA
>JANXRS010000004.1 GCA_025356745.1 Arcicella sp. | reverse complement strand
GGACTCGAACCCCCATGCCTCACGGCGCCAGATCCTAAGTCTGGTACGTCTACCAATTTCGCCACGCCCGTATGCGTAAAGGAATTGTCCCTTTTGGGAGTGCAAAATTAGGAATACCTTTTTTTAATTGCAAATAGATTGACGATTTTTTATAATATTTTTTTATAGAAACATAATCTTGTAATATTTTACGATTATTATCATTTTATAAAATTGCTCTATATCATGATTTCATCCCCTAAGTTTCATTCAGGATAATTGTGTGTGAGTACTTTAATTAATTATAATTAGCAAAAATCTTGTATCGTGGTTTAGGTTTTTTTGCGTTAAAGAAACAATACTCAATCTATTTCGTAATTTTGAATAAACTTAAATTAGCTAATAAAATGCTTGACATTATTTCTCAAGAGCTAAATGAAGCTCAAATCGTTCTTCAAAATTTTCTTTCAAACGAAAAAAATATAGCTGATATTGAAGCTGCTGCTCGTCTAATGGCTTCGGCTTTACAGGCGGGAAACAAAATAATTTCCTGTGGAAATGGTGGTTCACACTGTGATGCCATGCACTTTGCCGAAGAATTATCGGGGCGTTACCGTGAAAATCGTAAGGCTTTGGCGGCAATTGCTATTTCTGATGTTTCCCATTTATCGTGTGTGAGTAATGATTATGGATATGAATTTGTGTTTTCCCGTTTTATTGAAGGTCTTGGAAATCAGGGGGACGTGTTGTTGGGGATTTCAACGAGTGGAAATTCAGGCAATATTATCAAAGCCGTTGAAGCTGCCCGTGAAAAGGGAATGAAAGTAATTATTCTCTCTGGAAAAGACGGAGGGAAATTAGCAGGAAAAGCTGATGTAGAAATTAGAGTTCCTCATGCTGGTTATGCCGACCGTATTCAAGAAATTCATATTAAAGTAATTCACATTATGATATTATTGATTGAAAAAATGGTGATTGGATAATTTTGTGAATTTTACTTGTCTATGATTGCAAGTACGAAGTAATCTGTTAGATTGATAAAATAGCGTTTGAAGCCTGTTTTCTGTAAATTAACAAATTACTTCCCATGCAAAAAGTGTGATTGCAACGACAGTTCTAATAAATTCCTAAAGTCTTCCGAATTCGCAAAATTGCGTCTTCAAAAACTGAAATTTCAGCACATAGAGATGTTCTTATGTAATTGTTTCCAGCCGTTCCAAAAATTCCTCCTGGAGTAATAAAAACAGCTGATTTTTCTAATATTTCATCAGATAATTCGTAGCCTGTTGTATATTTTACAGGAATTTTTGCCCAAACAAACATTCCTGATTGATTTATATCATACTGACAATCAAGTAATTGCATCATTTCAAAAACTTTTTGCTGACGAGTTCGATAGGTTTTGTTCAATTCTTCAAACCATGACTTATTATTTTGTAAAGCTGTGACTGCTGCCATCTGCAAAGGCAAAAACATACCCGAATCCATGTTCGATTTAAAGCGTAAAACGGGATTAATAAACTCAGCCTTCCCGACTAGCATTCCCACACGCCAACCTGCCATATTATGCGATTTTGATAATGAATTTAACTCCAAAGCTACTTCTTTCATGCCCTCCACCGATAAAATGCTTTGTGGGTCATCATTCAAAATGAAACTGTAGGGATTATCATTAATGATTAAAATATTGTGCATTAAAGCGAAATCTCTGAGTTCTTCAAAAAAGCCTTTTGTCGCTTTTGCACCCGTTGGCATGTGAGGATAATTTACCCACATTAGTTTCACTTTCGACAAATCCTTTTTGGCTAATGCTACTAAATCAGGTAACCAGCCGTTTGCTTCTGAAAGCTCATAATCAACTACCGTTGCACCTGTTAAAAGTGATGCAGCTCGATAGGTTGGATAGCCTGGATTGGGTACTAAGACTTCGTCTCCCGATTCTAAATATGCCATTGAAATGTGCATAATTCCTTCTTTTGAACCAATCAGAGGTAATATTTCATTGAGTGGATTCAATTCAACCCCATAAGCATTTTGATAAAATCCAGCCATTGCTTCCCGTAAAGCAGGAATACCTACATAACTTTGGTAGGCATGATTTTTAGGATTTTGAGCAGCATTTGCCAAGGTTTCAATAGTGTCAGCAGAGGGAGGAAGGTCGGGGCTACCAATGCCCAAATTTAAGACATCAATACCCGAATTTCTCATTTCGGCAATTTGTTTTAATTTGGTCGAGAAGTAATATTCTTGTACCAAATTCATGCGGGAAGCGGGGAAAATAATCATTAGTTATTAAGGATTAGTTATCAGGGATTAAATGTTGGCAATTAGAAATGTTGTATTTTTCTAATAACTAATAGCCAATGACTAATAACTGAAATGGTTACAAAAAAAGCCAACTCTTGCGGAGTGGGCTTGTGTATTGTTAGTTCTTTATTTTCTTTGGAACACACCCGACTATTACTAACCGTAGTAGTAATAATAAGTTGGATATGCGTCGTTGTAAATTTTCATTGCTCAAAGATAATTTGAAAAGTTGTTTTTGGCAAATTATTTTAAAAATCGTGAAACTTCATCAAACACTAAATCATTCTCAAAACCTCTGCTAAGGGCAAATTTTACTAATTTTTGCTTGATAATTAATTTATTACTGTCTTTAATATCTTTTGATTTTTTTTCGATAACTTCTTGTAAGGTAACCATGTAATCGTCTCCATCTATTTCACTCATGCCTGCCTTTAAACAGTGATCTGACACGCCTCGCATTTTTAATTCTTGGCGAATTTTGATTCTACCCCACTTTTTTTGTCGGAATTTACTTCCCGCAAATAGTCTAGCAAATCGTTCTTCGTTGAGATAATTATTTTCGATTAACCATGTGATTATTGCTTCTGATTCATCGCCAGAAACTTCTAATTCATACAATTTATTCCGGACTTCTTTGTGGGTACGTTCTTGATAAGCACAAAAATTGGCAGCTTTTATGAGGGCTTCTTTATTCAATTTATTTTAAATGAAAGTTGTTTTCGCCAAAATTAAAGTAAAATATTGATTTTTTGATTGAACAATTAGCCTTGAGAATAATTTTCTTTATAAATTTATCACTTCAATTAATACATCAAATTATCTTCAAAGACCAACTCAAAATATATGAATGAAATTGAATTTCTTAAAACTGCTCTTGGTTCATTTGCTGGTATGAAAAGTGAAATTTTTAATATCTCCGAGCAATTTTGGCAAGTGAAAGAATATGAAAAAGGAGAATTTTATAACAATTACCAACAAGTTTGTAAACACTTAGGATTTGTGATTGATGGGGTTTTTAGAACCTATCAATTAGATGAAAAAACGGGGGAAGAAAAAAATATTTTTTTCTATACAAACAATCAAATTGTGGTGTCTTATGCAAGTTTTATTAATCAGATTCCTTGTCATTTTTATACCCAGTCAATGGTGAAATCTAAGGTTATTTATATTCACATTGATAATTTAATGAAGCTCTATCAACAATCGCACGAATGGGAACGTTTGGGCAGATTAATTGCTGAACAAGCCTCAACCTTTGCCCTCTTAAGAACGGAAAGTTTACTTTTCCTAACTCCAGAACAGCGATATTTGGATTTGGTTTCACAGCATCCTGATATTATGCATGCTATTCCACTTTATCATATTTCTTCTTATTTAGGTATTCAAGGTCCTTCACTGAGTAGAATTAGAAAAAGAATTGCTGAGAAAAAATAATTTTTTTACGATTTTAACTTTGGTTAAAGTTTTAGTAATATTTGATACTGAAATTTGTGTCATAATTAAACATTAAAATTAAAAAACAAAAAACATGAAATTTACAAGACAAGCCTCAGCTAATTGGAAAGGAACAGGAATGGAAGGCGTAGGAACTATTTCTACGGCCAGTACAACATTAAACAATGCACAGTTATCGTTTAAAACACGTTTTGCCGATGGCGTCGGAACAAATCCAGAAGAATTGATTGGTGCTGCTCATGCAGGTTGTTTTTCAATGCAATTTAGCTTTTTATTGAATGAAGCAGGTTTTACAGCGGATAATATTGATACAAATGCAAAGGTTACTTTTGAAGACGGAACAATTACAACTATTCATTTGGATTTAACGGCAAGGATTCCAAATATTGCTGATGAACAATTTCAAACAATTGCTGCCAATGCAAAAGCTGTTTGTCCAATTTCAAAGTTGATGAAAGCGGAAATTACTTTAACTGCTAATTTGGTATAATTTTATAATACCCCAAAGTTTATTCACTTAACCATGAAAACTTTGGGGTATTTTTATGAATTTTATAAAAAAAAATGTAAGTAAGATTAGAAATCAAAATAGTTTTTTCTGTTATCAGTTTCTCACTGATGACCTTTCCACGAATAATTCTGTCCAAATAATTTGTTCTTCTGTATCGGGAACCTGTAATCCTCTGATTTTAGAAATATTTTGAAAACTTTGATTTACATTCAATCCACATTTGGATAAAATACTTGCTGCAATAATTGAAACTCGTCCAATACCTCCACGAGAGTGCATTAGTATTTTCTTATTTTGAGTGATTTTATCGAAAAGAATAGTGACTAATTCTTTGGTTTTCAAATAACTATCTGGCACTTGTCGGTCTTCAATGGGGAATTTTATAAAGTCAAAACCTTCTCTACGGCAGTCCATTCGCTGATATTCCAATGCTAACTCTTCATTTTCTTCATCGGTTAAAAAACTTACGATGGTATCTACGCCCAATTTTTTCCAGTGTTCAATTTCTTCCATTAAATCATCTCCGCCTAATGGTCTAGACATGATACCCAAGTTTTCGTTGAGCCAGAATATTCTTGTTTTCATATTAAATTTTCACGTAAAGTCGCAGAAGAAACAGGCTAATTATTTCCATTCCTGTAAATCAGGTTCAATATAAATCCATTTTACTTCCGGTGCAGCTGTTCTAATGTCTTGTTCAAATTTATTAATTAACTTACTAATTTGCAGAGCATTAATTTCATGGTTGCATTTTATTTTCATACAAATTAATACTTCCCCAGGACCTTGTTGAATGGTAATACAGTTAATTAATTTCAAAATATCAGGGTTCTTATCTACTTGTTTTTGTACTAAATCGTTAATCACAGGGTCGGCACTTTCACCAATTAAGAGAGATTTTACTTCTGTGGATAGAAAAATAGCCACTAAAATTAATACTACCCCAATAGCAAATGAACCTATTCCGTCATAATGACCGTCGCCAGTATAATAAGAAGCAAGTAGGGCTGCAATTGCCAAAATTAAACCCAGAACTGCCGCTGAATTTTCGCCAAAAATTACCACTAAATCGCTGTCTTTTGTGCTTCTAAGGTATTGCCAAAAACCCGCAGAACCTTTTCTGATATTTAATTCCACCACATTTGAATAGGTTGCGTAGGCTTCCAAAAGCAAGGAAAATACCAGAATTCCAATACCCCATTCAATATTATTAACTGGTTCGGGATTGTTATATTTATGGATTCCTTCGTAGATAGAAAACATTCCACCAACTGAAAATAATAACATAGCAACCATGAATGACCAAAAATAAACGGCTCTTCCATAGCCCAAAGGGTGTTTGTCGTTCGGTAAGCGTCTCGATTGTTTTACGCCCAAAAGTAATAAAGCTTGATTGGCACAATCAGAAAATGAGTGAATTGTTTCGGCAAGCATTGCTCCTGAACCAGTCATAAAAGCAGCTACACCTTTAGAGCAAGCAATTAATAGGTTCACCAATAGACTCTGGATGATGTGTCCAGTTCCATGGTTTTTTTCTTCTTTTTTCATTAAATATAGATATATAATATTGTTTAGTAATTTACTGACAAGTGACTTTTTTTAACGTAGCATTATTATCAAATGTTATTTTGTTCCTATTTTTAAACATAACTTTACCATCCTTATCATCAATTTCTCCATAGCCTTCAACTCAGCCATTGACTGTTTTTAGAAAAACTACTTCTCTGATAGATTCTATTCCTTCTGACATAAATTTATAATTGGCAAATAAAGTATCCGACTTAATTTCTCCTTTAATTGTTCCTTGGCTTTTGTCTTTTTGGTAATAGTCATAAATCAAATTCCCCGTAGCAATATTATCTTTAATGACAACTTTTAATTTAATTGTACTACTGTCTTTTGCATATTGATAGCAAGTTTCTGTTTGAGTCGTTTTGACTTCTGTTTTTGTTGATTCCTCTTTTTTATCCTGATTACAGGAGGAAAAAATGAGAAAGCTTAGGACGATAATAGACGTGTTTTTCATTGTTTTACAGGTTGAACGCATTTAAAAATGCAATTTTGAGTTTAAAATCAATGAATAGTACAATTTTATAACTGTAATTTTGCCAGAAATAATAAATTGATGAAAATTTGAATCTGGTTTTAGGTTTATGTTAACATAAATA
>JANXRS010000001.1 GCA_025356745.1 Arcicella sp. | reverse complement strand
GAAGTATTTATGTTAACATAAACCTAAAACCAGATTCAAATTTTCATCAATTTATTATTTCTGGCAAAATTACAGTTATAAAATTGTACTATTCATTGATTTTAAACTCAAAATTGCATTTTTAAATGCGTTCAACCTGCTCATATTTTTAAAATGAATAAAGTATTTTGCCCCGAAAACAGAAAATACCTCAATAGAAAACCTCTGACGCATTTTCTGTAACTAATAATTTTTTACTTCGATACAATTTTAGTAAGGCTTTCAATAATCTTAACGAAAAGAAAAGTGAGGAATTTGTTTAAATCCATCAGTTATAATAGTTACGAAAATTAAAGGGTTGACCGCATTTTGAGGAGACGATAAATTTTGTTATTTGTAGAAATAAGTTAACACAATCTTGCTATAAAATCATTATGACAAAATAAAGGAAATTTGTATTATTCTAATAATATCAGTTGTCAGATATTATTATGAAAATACTTTTATTATATTTATTTAAACTCAGTGTGTTTAAATTTTGTTAAAAATAATATCCTTATTGTCAAATAGTTATAAAATAAAATGAACAATTAATGCTCAAAATAAATATTTTTAAAAAACTCATAACACAGAAATAACATACTTTTCAGCGTTTTTTTATTATTTTGTATTAAATTTATACTGGAACCAAAATAGTATAAAACCGTTATTGCAATAAAGCATAATTAATTTCAATAGCTATATTGTTATATGCTGAAATATACAACGTTTAAATATACATACAAAAACGCTAAAGATTTAATTTATGAAATATCACATTCACGAAGGCAACGGCTATAAATATATTGATGAGGGCGAAGGTGAAATCCTTTTGTTATTACACGGTTTGTTCGGTGCGTTAAGCAATTGGACGGGTGTTATTGAAGGTTTTAAAGGGAAATATAGGGTTATTATTCCTATGATGCCCATCTATGATATGCCTATCTTAAAAGCTGGTTGTGAAGGACTTTGTGAGTTTATTGAAGGTTTTGTGGACTGGAAAGGCTTTGATGAATTAACGCTTTTAGGAAATTCATTAGGTGGTCATGTTTCTTTGATTTACACATTGAAAAATCCTGAAAAAGTAAAAAGATTGGTTCTTACGGGCAGTTCAGGGCTTTTTGAAGATGGTATGGGTGGTTCATATCCCAAACGGGGTAATTATGGATACATTAAAGAAAGAGTTGAATATACTTTTTATAATCCTGAAACTGCTACTAAAGAATTAGTTGATGAAGTTTTTAGTATTACCAATACAGCTTCAAAGGTTATTAGAATCATTTCAATAGCAAAATCTGCCCAACGGAACAATATGTCCAAAGAGGTTGTTAACATAAAAACACCCACTCTTCTGGTTTGGGGATTGAACGATACTATCACGCCTCCACAAGTTGGACATGAATTTAATCGTTTAATTAAAAATTCTGAATTACATTTTATTGATAAATGTTGCCATGCTCCGATGATGGAACGCCCCGAAAGATTCAACGAAATCTTAGAAACTTGGCTCGAAAAAACACCAATTCAACTAGCAGAATTAGCTTAGAAAATTAAATTTGGAAATTATTTATTAATTTAGTGTAACAAATTAGGAAGATTTAGGACGCACAGTTTACCTTCCTTACCACTTTACAATAAACAATATGCTCGCAAAAGACTTCATTAACCCGATGTTACCTGTCTTGAAATCAACTGATACGGTTGGGAAAGCGATAGACTTGATGGAAGAGTATCGAATTGGACAACTGCCGATAGTGAATGAACTTGAATACAGGGGTTTAATTAATCAAGATATTCTTATTAATGCAGATGAGGATTTGCCACTTTTGGCACTTCAGCCCGAATTTGGCGAAGTTACCATTACGGAAAATCAACATCTTTTAGAGATTTTAGCAGTTACTCAAAAGCATGACTTGCAGGCGATTGTGGTGTTAGACGAAGAACAGAAATTTACTGGTACAATTAGTGTAAATGAATTATTGAATCAGTTTGCAAAGAATTTAGGAATACAAGAATTAGGAGCTGTTTTAGAAATTGCCGTAGAAAATAGAAGCTATTCATTAGCCGAAATTAGCAGATTAATTGAGTCAAATAACACAAAAATTATTAGTTCTTATTATACAAGTGGCTCATTCTCAGAAGATTCTAAAGATATTTTAACGTTAAAATTAAACCGTCAAGATATAACTTCTGTAGTGGCAACTTTAGCGAGATATGAATATGATGTCGTTGGTGCTTATAATTTTGAAGCTATTGAAACGCCTGACCGTGAACGGTATGACATGTTAATGAAGTATTTGGAAATGTAGTTATCATCCATCAAAAAAAATACCGATTAGGAATTAACAATTTCTAATCGGTATTTTTTTTGATGACTGTTTACTGCTTACTAATGTACCTTTCAAAAAATTCATAAATTCTCAACATTCTATCAATTTTCTGACGAACATTTCCTGTACGTGAAAGTTCATGCGTGGCTCCAGGCATACGAACATACTCCACTTGTTTTCCCATAATTTTTAAGGACTTATACATCATTTCGGACTGGATTACCCCCGTTCGTAAATCGTTTTCGCCGTGTTTTATCAAGAAAGGCGTTTGGATTTTATCGACATAAGAATACGGTGATTCACGGTTTAAAATATCTTTCGTTTTTGGCTCCCAGGGATACCCTCCAAAGTAATTTGGCGTTAATCTCCAAGCATTACCTTCACCCATAAAAGTTGTTAAATCATATACACCTCGTTGGGCAAAAGCTGCTTTAAAACGATTGTCATGCGAAATAATCCAAGCCGTTAAATAACCCGCATACGAACCGCCTGTAATGACTTGTCTGGAAGTATCAACCCATGATTCTTTTGCAGCATCACTGGCAGCGGCAAGAACATCTTCGGTTGGTCCATTTCCCCAATCTTGATAGTTTGAAAATTGAAAATCTTTTCCATAACCTCCCGAACCCCTTGGGTTTGCGTAGACAACTCCATAGCCTTGTGAACAAAAATATTGTAATTCATGCCACATTGATGATTCACCAGGTCCCCACATGGCAGTTGGACCTCCGTGCATATTCAGCAACAATGGATAAGTTTTACCTGTTTCAATATTGGTTGGTTTCATAATCCAATATTCAATCACTTGCCCTTTTGAATTAGTGTAAGTTCGTTTTTCTGGAAAACTGATTGCCTTATTTTTTACGAAATTATCGTTGTGGAAACTTAATTTTATTGGATTCTTCATCATCAAATCCGCAACGTATAATTCAGAAGGATTTTTAACTTCGGTTTTACTAAAAACGATTCGGTCTTTATTCATATCAAAACTCGAAATTCCCGAATCAAAATCTGATAATCTTTCAACTTTTTTAGACTGAATATCAAGGCGGTATATTGGAACTCCACCGTTAGAATTTGCCGCAAAATACACATATTTTGAATCATCCGACCACTCAAAATTATTAGCAGCTCGGTCGAAAACAATAGGTACTTTGTTCGTTCCGTCTGCATTAGCAATCATTATTTGGTTGAAGCCTAACCACTCAATTTTTGAAGTCGTAAAAACCATCATTTTACCATCGGGAGAAAGCGTTGGATTGTTATACGATATCCCTTTCTCACCTACTAATTGACGTAATTCTGAACCATCAATATTCATTCTTACGATAGATGTATTTTGTTCACGGTCAGGATGTTGCATTGAATCAAGACCACAAACGGCATATATTTTCTTGCTATCTGCTGACCATATTGCATTATTAAAAGACCAAAAACTCTTAGTAATTTGAACGGGTTTTGCCCCTTCTTTTGCTTCAATGATAAATAAAAGATTAAACTTCATTTCGGGTTCAGTCGTAGATTCTCCTTGAAAATTTAATCGGCTGAAAACTTTGGCTTTTTTATCTTCAACATCTTTATCTAAATATGCCCTAATTTCTTCCAAATTTCCATCTGGGTTTGCTTTAATTTTTTTGCTTGATTTTAAAAAATCATTCGTTTTAAAACCTGCTTTTTCAAAAGACCACGAAGGGAGTTTTTTCGTAGGATTTAAAAGCGAATCTTTCAATAATTCTGAAAGGGTAACATTTACGGTAAATAAAATCTTCGTTCCGTCGGGCGACCATTGCGGATTACTAGCTCCATATTTTAAGTCAGTAAGTTGTAAAGCCTCCCCACCATCCAAAGGCATAATAAATATTTGGGACTGTTTTTTTACATTTCGAGCAAAGGTAATCTGCTTACTGTCAGCACTCCAAGAAGCTCCGCTAACACTTTCTGAACCACGAGTTATTTGCTTAACTGTCTGATAATCAGTTATCCATAAATGCGTGCGATAATCAAAATCTAACTTGTCAGTTTCATGCGGTTCATTGGTCTTAAGAGCATAAATGGCTCGTTTCCCATCGGGTGAAATGGAAACAGTATTAACTTGTTGAATCTTGGTCATGTCTGTTACCAAGATTTTTTCTTTACCCGTTTGGGCATAAGTCAGCGTTGAAATTAGCAGAAAAATAGTAGATAGTCTTTTCATGTTTGATAAAGTGATTTTAGGAATTAAAAATACAAATATAGGATAAACGTACCTTTTACGCTCACCATAAACAAATCTACAAAGAAGGCTGTTCCTAATAAAGAAACAGTCTTCTTAAAATGTCAATAAATGCTATTTGGGTCTTTCAAAACTGGAGGTATCAAGTTTCGTTTTTCCATCTTTATCTTTATATACTTTGATATATGAATGTTGTCTGAAACCGTATTTATAAATTTCTTTTGGCTTAGTTACTTCCTGTTTCAGTGCAGCAGTCTTTTGTGAAGTATCCATTCTGGTTCTACCTTTGCTATCGGTATAAAGTTTAACATATTGATATTGCCGAAAACTACCAACTTTATTGTCAACTTTCTCAATTTCTGTATCCGATTTCGTTGCTATTTGAACTTCTGTTTTAATGATTTCAATTAGTTGTTTTTGGGGCTCAATCTTAGTAATTACAGGTGTTTTTTTATACGTTGAAAATTTAGTATTTTGTGGAGTAACTGAATAGACTTCTTGGGGCGTTGGCGATGTAATTATTGAAGAATCAAGACGATAGCGTCCATCCCTATCTTTTATAACTCTGATGTATTTGTGTTGACGAAAGCCCATTTTGTCACCGTCTGCTTGTTGTTTTCTAATACTATCGGCAATAACAAATGCTTCCACAACTGGTTTGACTTGGATACTTGGGGGGATTTGGGTTTGAGATAAATAAGAAGTGTCGGAAGTTCCTTTTAAAATCTTCTTTCCAGTAATTATAACGGGTTCATACTGATTAAATTCACGATTAAATTCACCTTTTGCACCAGCATAAAAACTTGGAATTGTATATTCAGATTTATCCATTGACAGAATTTTTATTTCTACATCTGTTTCTCCTAATTCCAAAAGTTCTAAATCTTTGGCGGCAGCAAAAGACAAATCAATCATCCGATTATAAGCAAAAGGTCCTCGGTCATTGATTTTGACCACTGCTACTCGGTGATTAGTCGTATTGACGACTTCCACGATAGTATTAAAGGGTAAATCTCGATGAGCCGCTGTGTATTCTGCACGGTCGTAGGTTTCACCGCTTGAAGTGGAGCGTCCGTGAAATTTATCTGCATAATATGATGCTCTCCCATAAAATTTTTCCCCAACCTGAGCCTGTAAATTTACAACGACAATAAAAGATAAAGTAAGAAATAATGATAATGGTTTGGCTAATATCATACAGTCAAAAGGTTTTAATAGGTAAACAATAATTTTAATTTAGTAAATATAGAAAAAAAAGAGGAAACCAAATGTAACCCATAACATAATCTTGTCTATGCCAAGGCTTTAAGCCTAATTTTTAAGTTAAAATTTACTAAACGGCAAAATTTATAATATATGCAAACTTGTTACGAAGTTTTAACCGATTCCCACAGCTCCATTGTAGCTGTCAAATTATTAAAGAAGCGGAACGCCGCCCGATTATTTCCGACCAAAGAAAGCGAAAATATAATTTACGGGATATTTTAGATGCCCTATTTTATATCTTACGAACAGGTTGACAATGGCGAAATATTCCCGATAATTATCCCCTTGGGAGACTGTTTATTACTGAATATCTTTCAAGCCCCCGATTATGGTTTGAATCATTTCAGAATTGGGAAAGCGAGTTTTTATCGGTGTTCACTATTGTTGTATGATTTATTTTTTTAAGACAAAAAGGTTCTTCACAATCTAAACCCGTGGATGCGGCGGATGATGAGACGGGGGAATAATTCAGAAACTGGTCATTACGTTGTGCGATGAACAGTTTAATAAACTAAATATTTGATTTTATACGATTAGAAACCTATGCTTTTTGCAGTTTTTGGGAGAATAAATCGAATCCTTTTAATGACAAAATGATTTCATCACCAATAGCTTAACAACATCTTTGAGTAAATCAATCATATCTACTTCTTCTGGACTTCGACAGTTTTTCATTGATTTAAAATCTTAGTCATTTTTTGCCATATACTTTAAAAAATCTTCAAGCTCCTGAAATTCAGGTAGTTCATTTTTAAAATTGAATATCTCAGCCCTATTTTCCATAACATTTTTCCAAGAAGTAAACTCATTTGTCCGTTTTTTTTTAGCTAAGGTGTCATATCGTTGGTAATGATTAATCCATAGTTTTACAGGTTGAACGCATTTAAAAATGCAATTTTGAGTTTAAAATCAATGAATAGTACAATTTTATAACTGTAATTTTGCCAGAAATAATAAATTGATGAAAATTTGAATCTGGTTTTAGGTTTATGTTAACATAAATA
>JANXRS010000518.1 GCA_025356745.1 Arcicella sp. | reverse complement strand
TATTTATGTTAACATAAACCTAAAACCAGATTCAAATTTTCATCAATTTATTATTTCTGGCAAAATTACAGTTATAAAATTGTACTATTCATTGATTTTAAACTCAAAATTGCATTTTTAAATGCGTTCAACCTGTAAATTTTACAAATATTTTTGTTTTTAAAATTTAACCATTAAGTTTGCAACATCAAAACGAAAAAATGACAATAAATTTCAAAAATACAGCATGGTGGTGGCAATTGACAAACGTCGGTTGAACAGTCCCATTATGTATTTTTGATAAAGATATATCTTTTCACGAAAGGGCTTACTGTTCAAAACAGTAAGCCCTTTTTTATGCACAAAAAATGAATTTCAAAGTAATAACAACCTCAAAAAAACGATTAGCGGACACTGTCACGCCCGTTGGAATATTTCTTAACTTAGAAATCAGTTTAAGAATACCGTTATGTTGGAAAGTGCCGATTATCACGGCAAAGAACATGGATATTCGCATATTGCTTGTGACCCTGTGGCGAGTATTGTGATTGATAAGGACATCGTAACGCAAACTTTTCCAGATGGTACAACCGAGATTTTTCCTTTGGCAAAACGCAAAGATGCCGTTCAGGCTTTGATGAATTTTGCTAATCGTTTTGAGTGGAATCGCCAAGTGGACGATGCCCCAATGGCCAATGGAATGTTCGGACATATCAGTTATGATGCTGTGGAATATTTTGAGGACATCGAAATTCAAGATAAAAATGAGAATACTGAAATCCCTTCGATTATCTATTACGTCTATCGTTATGTAATTGCGATTAATCACTTTAAAGACGAAATGTCAATTTATGAACATCAATACGGAGAAGAAAAAGTAGAGACAAAACCATTTGAAAAGTTGGATTTTCTGATGAATATGCCTCATTATTCAACCAAGCCTTTCAAACTTACCAGCGAAGAGATTACCAATTATACCGACGATGAAATGCGAGGTATTATCAACGAATGTATAAAGCATTGTTTGCGGGGTGATGTTTTTCAAATAGTGCCTTCACGTCGTTTCAGTCGTACTTTTGAAGGGGATGATTTTCAGGTTTATAGAGCCTTACGTTCCGTGAATCCATCACCGTATATGTTTTATTTTGATTACGAAAAATATCATATCTTTGGAGCATCACCCGAAAAACAGATTGCGATAAAAGGAAATATGGCAGAAATTCACCCCATTGCAGGAACTTTCAGACGGACTGGTGATGATGAAAAAGATGCAGAATTAGCCCGTGAATTATTAGCCGACCCCAAAGAATCCGCCGAACACGTGATGTTAGTGGATTTGGCAAGAAATGATTTATCCAGAAGTTCGGATGTGGTAAAAGTGGAGACTTTCAAGGAAGTACAGTTTTATTCACACGTAATTCACTTGGTTTCGAAAGTAACGGGACAAATGACAGCTGGTACAAATCCACTACAATTAGTGGCAGATACTTTCCCAGCGGGTACGCTTTCGGGTTCGCCTAAGCACAATGCGATGAGTATTATTAATCGCTTAGAAAACGTTAATCGCCATATTTACGGCGGAGCAATCGGCTACATGGATTTCAACGGAAATTTCAATCACGCCATTGCTATTCGTACTTTTATGAGTAAAAATAATACGCTTTACTATCAAGCAGGTATGGGCGTGGTGGCAAAGTCGGTTGTAGAAACAGAAATGGCAGAGATAAAATTAAAATTGGGGGCTTTAAGAAAGGCGTTAGAAGTAGCGGTAGAGATTTAATAACGTTATAAAACAAAAAAATGAAAATATTAGTCTTAGATAATTACGATTCATTTGTCTATAATTTGGTGTATATTCTCAAAGAATTAGGTCATGATGTAGATGTTTTTCGTAACGATAAAATAGCGTTGGAAGAGGTTAAAAAATACGATAAAATCCTTCTTTCTCCTGGACCCGGCATACCCGAAGAAGCAGGAATTATGTTGGATGTTATCCGTGAATATGCTCCTACAAAACCCATTTTTGGGGTATGTTTAGGACATCAAGCCATCGGGGAAGCCTTTGGGGCGAAATTGCATAATATGGGCGATGTCCTTCACGGCGTAACGACTAAATGTATCATTACCGACCCAACGGAAATCCTTTTTCAGGGTATTCCGAGAGCATTTGACGTTTGCCGCTATCATTCGTGGACAGTTGTTCCCGAAACCATGCCCGTAAACTTGAAAGTTACCGCAATTGATGAAAAAAACTTTGTGATGGCAGTCGCCCATACTCGTTATGATGTGCGTGGAGTACAGTTTCATCCAGAGGCATATTTGACCCAATTTGGAGTGAAAATGATGGAGAATTGGGTGAAAAGTTAATTATTAAGAAATATGAAAAACTACTTACAAAAGCGAATCTCAGGCGAAATCCTAAGTAAACAAGAAGCCCAAGAAGCTCTTACCATTATTGCGAAAGGAGAAGCTAATAATAGTCATATTGCCTCATTTCTAACCACTTACATGATAAAATCTATTACGGCAGCCGAATTAGAAGGTTTCCGTGATGCGATGCTGGATTTAGCTTTGACAGTTGATTTATCAGAATTTTCACCGATGGATGTATGCGGAACGGGTGGCGATGGAAAAGACACGTTTAACATCTCCACCACTTCCTCATTTGTGGTGGCAGGGGCTGGTCAACGAGTGGCAAAACATGGTAATCATGGGGTGTCGTCGTCAGTGGGTTCTTCGACGGTTTTGGAATATTTGGGCGTAAAATTTTCTAATGATGAAAACTATCTAAAAACCAAAATTGAAGAGGCAGGAATCTGTTTTCTTCACGCACCTCTATTTCACCCAGCTATGCGTTTTGTTGGACCGATTCGGAAGGAATTAGGAATGAAAACCTTTTTTAATATGCTTGGACCGATTTTAAATCCTGCTCAAGTTAAAAAACAAGTAACAGGCGTTTACAATCAAGAAATCTTAGGTATTTATGCAGAATTATTTCAAAAAATGGAAGGCAATTTTGGTGTTTTATTCGGTTTAGATGGCTATGATGAAATTTCCTTAACTTCTGATTTTGAATTAATTACCAATAGAGGAAAAGAAACATTTTCTCCCGAACAATTAGGTTTCACAAAATGTAAACAAGAAGATTTGCATGGAGGAAATAATGTGGAAGAATCGGCGAAAATTTTAATTTCTATTCTCGAAAATAAAGGCACGAAAGCCCAAACTGAAGTCGTTTTAGCAAATGCTGCGATAGCCCTATATTGTGCCGATGATAATTTAAGTTTGTCGGATGCTATTTTGATGGCAAAAGAGTCTGTAATCAGTAGAAAAGCCTTAAATTCGTTCAAAAAATTTGTACAGCCATGACATTCGAGGAATTAGATTTAAACGGCACTTACACGTATGCCGATTATTTGAAATGGACATTCGATGAACGCCTTGAAATTATAAAAGGCAAAATCTTCCCAATGTCTGCCCCTGCACGGATACACCAGAAAGTATCTGGAAAATTCTTCAATAAAATAGCCAATTTTCTTGAAGGTAAACAATGTGAAGCATATTCCGCCCCTTTCGATGTGAGGCTAACTCCCTTAAAAAGGAATAAATCAGATAAAGTTCACACCATAGTTCAACCTGATATTTGTGTGATTTGCGATTTGGACAAATTAGACGAAAAAGGCTGTGTAGGAGCTCCTGACTTGATAATTGAGATACTTTCGCCAGGTAATACACGCAAAGAAATGAGAGAAAAGTATGATGTTTATGAGGAAAATGGTGTAAAAGAATATTGGTTAGTCGAGCCACAAGATAAATGTGTGTTTGTCTATGTATTGAATGAGGCAGGCAAATATATTGGCTTACAACCAGTTACAGATGAAGATATTTTGACCTCTACCGTATTTTTAGATTTACAAATAGATTTATCCCAAGTTTTTGATAATTAAATGAAGAAGTTATTAGGTTTTAGGGATTAATGGAGTCTTTTTAACCTAAAAACTAACGCCTAAAAACTAAAATAATGACCATTTTAGATAAAATAATTGCTCGAAAAATAGCAGAAATTGCGGAGCGAAAATTGCAAGTTTCAATAAAGGAATTGGAAATCAAAGGCTATTTTGCCAAAATAACGAATTCCTTAAAAACCAGTTTGTTACATCCTGCTTCGAGTGGAATAATTGCAGAGTTCAAGCGTAAATCTCCTTCAAAGGGTATTATTAATGCCAATGTTATGCCCGAAGATGTTACTCGTGGATATGTACAAGTAGGAGCAGCGTGTTTGTCAGTTTTAACGGATATTGATTTCTTTGGAGGTTCAGACGATGACTTTTTGAGAGCTAGAAAAGCTAATCCTAGTATTCCGATGATTCGAAAAGATTTTATGATTGATGAGTACCAAATTATCGA
>JANXRS010000517.1 GCA_025356745.1 Arcicella sp. | reverse complement strand
AATCACCTTTCTATATGGGATATTTTGAGTGGTTACATAATCTCAGAAAAAGAGGAAAAAAGGCTTTACATGAAACATTCTGTCTCTTGTTAAAGCCCGATTTAAGAAATTATAACCAATGCCTTATTATCAGTCCGATATTAAGATAAGAGCCTTAAGTAAATGCCAACTGTATTCTCTAAGAAAATATTATATGTATTTAAAAATAAGTACTCGGTTATAAATAGTTTATGTTATTTTCTATAATTTCGTTACATGGGACGAGTCAATACTCCAATACTTAACGAATCATCTAAATTAGCCTTAGAACAAGGTTTAAAATTAGGTAAAACACATACTTTTCGAGCGAGGTGTCAAATAATATTACTTAAATCTACGGGTCGAAAGTCCCAAGAAGTAGCCAACATTACAAGTATGACTTATGTAAGTGTCAATGCCTGGGTCAAAAGATATAAAGACTTTGGCATAGAAGGTTTACAAACAAAGCCAGGTCGTGGACCAAAACCAAAACTTAGTAAACAGACCGATAAAGCCTCTATTTTATCAAGTGTGAAAGCTCACCGACAGCGAATACAAACAGCCAAGGCTGAGTGGGAGCAAAAATCTGGAAAATCGGTTAGTCTTAGTACCTTGAAATCTTTTTTAAAAGTCTTGACAGACGATATAAACGAAGCGGAACGCCGCCCGTAAGCAACCGTTGCCCCAATGGAATTGCAAGGGTAAGCCTGACCCAGATTTATATGCTTTAAAAGTGGAATTGATTGCTGAATTAGAGAAACTATCTCAACAAAGAATCATAGATCTATTCTACGGAGATGAAACGGGGTCGCCCGCCGACCATGTTTGCAGTGAAGGTTACGTTCCTTACGGTTGGCAATTTCCAGATGAAGATATTTTCAGTACCCGTTGAAAAAGGCTATAAAATCAACATATGGGGGCTTATTAGCCGTTACAACCAAAAATATTGGGCAACCTCAGAACAAACTATTGATTCTCGTTTGGTCTTTGAACAATTAGACCTATTATCATTTCAAATAACAAAACAAACCGTTATTTTACTGGATAATCCGACCATACACAAGGCTAAAATAATCCAAAACCAGTTAAAATCTTGGGAGAAAAGAGGTCTTTATATTTTTTATTTACCTCCGTACTCTCCGAATTTAAACATTGCCGAAACACTTTGGCATAAAATGAAAAAAGAACAAATTGACCCAATAGACTATCTTAATAAAGACACACTTTTCTACGCAGTCAATCAATATTTAGCTCAATTGGGCAAAGTTTGGAAAATTAATTTCTCAGAATTTAACATAAACTAAATACTAACGGGTACTTAGAACCTCCCGTTTAAACAAATACTGATTCTAAATAAGGTAATAACATTTCTGCATAATTCAATTCATCTCTTATGTAGGTCTCTTGTGTAATTATATATCACTTCTGTTTATCAAACTCATAAATATAAACTGCGAAGAATTGTCAAAGTTTTAATGCCCAAACTTGTACAATAGATTTGCCATATTTCATTTAAAATCAAAAAAATGCCTATAAAAAGGACTGTTCCAAGCATTTGGAACAGTAAAGAAAAACTGTTCCAACAAAAAACCCTTCATACGTTGTGTATGAAGGGTTTTTTCGATTTTTTGCTCCCTCTCCTGGGGAAAATACCTCTCTGGTAATCAGGTAGTTACACGGTAGTGGTAAAACAAATGGTAAAACAAATGAGATTGAAAAATAATGCCCATTTACGACTCTTCAAAACCTCTTTTGACTTGATGAAGCAATCTCACATTATCCTCAACCGTATTCTTGAAATATTCAATCATGACAATTGCCATACTACTGTTGGGTGCATCATTGGTATTCCGTTCCAAAATACTGATTACTCTATCTTGTAATTTGGGATTACGTTTGGCAATTTTCTTAATTTCTCTTCCCATTACTCTGGCTGCCAATTCTTTGAGGTCGAACTCTTCTTCTCCAAATAAATCCAAATGATTGTTATAAATTTCTTCATCGTACATATCAAAGAAATGATTTAGAATATCACTGATGTCCTTTATATCGTCCCTTCGGTGTTCGGGTCTATCATCGAAAGCTATCATTTTCAACAACACTATCCCTGGTAATGTACAGAATTTGAATTGGTGTTCGTCTTCCAAATTTAGTTCGGGCAAACCTTCTTCGTAGATTTCCGTAAAACCTTGTAATGAGATATTCGTCAAGCCTATTCCGTTAGTTGAAACCCTACCATTTTTATCTTCAATTGCTCCAAAAGGTAATAAGTCAACCTGAGTTCGTCCTTTCCAAATCAGCACAAAGTTGTTTCCTTTGTATGGAAAAAAGCCTTCTTCGTTGATTAAATGCTCTCTGAGTTCTTCATAAGTGGCAATATTATTGATGAATACGGCAAAGTCAATGTCTCCTGTGGTTCTGCGAGGTTCAATTTTATTGATACCACTCATCCAAACATCACGAGCCACTGCACCTACCAAATAGAAATCAACCTTATATTTTGTCAATCCTCTTTCCAAAGCGGATAACATTTTGGATATTTCGGGTTGTTGTCGGAGTTGATTATAATTCAGTTTGTAGGTATTCATCATAAATTTTTTGAGCAGTTTCAATACATCTTCTATCACTAATTGCCATCAAATCGGCATACACAACAAGCGATGGAGCGGTGTTTTGTGTCGAGTTATCCCATTTCCAAAACTTCTGATAAATTTTCACATTTCCTTTTTCATCGGGAATTAATTTATAATTTTTAATAAGTTCGTTACGGCTTTCGTCTGTGTATAGTATAAACTCGGCAGGGTGAAGATAATTAGTCAGTAAATCTCCCGCAGGTTCACCACCCCATACGGTTTTTGTGGTATCTAATTTCAAATCTTTCCACGCCAATAAATCATTTTCTTTCAAAAAACGAAATATTCCAATTCGTAAAGTTGGTTTTAGATTTTTGGTAAATTCATCCGCCCATTTTGTCATTAATGATTCTGTATTATTCAGTTTTATGGTATTTTTATTAATTGATAAAATAAAATCCTCCTGTTTCAAGCCTTGGAGAATATTAGTAATATTCCCAATTGAAGTACCCGTTAGTTCCGCAATTTGACGATAAGATTGATTAATTAAGGTTGGATTTTGGAGGAATTCAAACAATACTTTCAAGCCTGTTTTAGTAAATGCTCGGTTACGATTATCATTTTCAATTTTCAAAGGTTTGTGAGCATCTATCCAGAACATCTTGTTACCTTCTTTTAGGTAAAAATTGCCATTTGATTCCAAATAAGCCACATTATGAGCTTGCAATTGCTTTTTAATGGCTGCCGAAATACGACTTGCTACCAACATAAAAGGTTTAAATTCTTCATTATGCTGATAAATTTGTGGCAAAGACTGATTTCTCAATTCTCCTTTTATCTCAACGTTATAAGTCGAAACCTCATTGGCAAAAATTAAAGACAACATTCCATCCAACGTAGAAATACCTTTTTGTTTCCAATTTCCTTTAATTTGAGCCGTTGCTTGAAGACTATCAACGGCTTTATGAATAATTAATATTTCTTGATTGTTCATTATTTTAAAGTGTTTACGAAAACGTGAACATTAAATATTTGTGAACAAATTTAATGAATTAATTTTATTGATTTATAATTAGTCACGCAATAATTATAATAGGTTATGCCTTTAACTACTTCTTCGACTAATCAATTCCTATTTCAATGTATATTCCTGCGAATGGGGGTTCTTAGTCAATTTTGGTGAAAGATTAATTCTATTTTAGGATACGTAATTCTCACAATGTCATCGCCGTACCTAAAAAATGAATTATAACAATATTTTAGATTTTTAAAAATATAGAATTAGTTTGAAATTTACTTTTTACCAAAATTGACGAAGAGCCCCCATTCGCTGGATTATACATTAAATATTGGTTTTAGTTCATATATACTAAAAAAACTCATCATTAGTGTTTAATTTAGTTGCTCAATTTTCATCCCACAACTGCAATTTTGAACTTTCGTACCACACAATCTCATTTTCTGATATAATTAGTTTAAAGACAATTTCTTCAATGACAGGTAAAATAAATTTTTCTAAAATTAGTTGTGCTGTATCACCAATTCCTGGGTGGTTGTTCAGCGCTAAATGGGTCAAATGAAACTCTGTCTCTCGGTTATGTACAATAGAATTTCTAAACGCATAAATTATCTTTGCGAGATTTTTTTGCATATTTTCAAGCTTGACATACAGGTTGAACGCATTTAAAAATGCAATTTTGAGTTTAAAATCAATGAATAGTACAATTTTATAACTGTAATTTTGCCAGAAATAATAAATTGATGAAAATTTGAATCTGGTTTTAGGTTTATGTTAACATAAATA
>JANXRS010000515.1 GCA_025356745.1 Arcicella sp. | reverse complement strand
TATTTATGTTAACATAAACCTAAAACCAGATTCAAATTTTCATCAATTTATTATTTCTGGCAAAATTACAGTTATAAAATTGTACTATTCATTGATTTTAAACTCAAAATTGCATTTTTAAATGCGTTCAACCTGTTATTCATTGCTAAAAAAATAAGCATAAATTCAAATTGAAAATCATGAAAAATTTACGCACCATTACCGCCATAAATATCCTTCTTTCTATTGGAATTCTTTGCTCTTGTAAAAAAGAGGAAATGGCTGTTATTGTCCCAGTAAAACCAGTTGTTGTACTTTCGGAATACGACCCATCTACGGTGACTGGCTTTTTAAAAGATGCTACTGATATTCCTTTGGGCGTGGCAATCTCTTACGAAGAATATACAAAAAACGGTGCAAATTATGCCTCTATCATAAAATCTGAATTTGATAATGTCACCTTTGGCTATCAAATGAAACACGGAGCGATTGTCAGAAACAGCGGTGCATTGGATTTCACCCGTTGTGATGAATTAGTAAATTTGGCGGGTATGCCCATTTTTGGGCATGTATTGGCTTGGCATCAAAATAATAATGGCGATTATTTACGGTCGTTGGCAATGGGAAGTGCTTCAAGTGCAACCGCTCCAAATTTAATTAATAATGGAGATTTTGAACAAGGAACTGGTAATACATTCACCGATTGGAGTAATTTGGTAGGAGGAAATGCCGAGGGTTCTTATGCCGCCGAAACCACAGATACTGAACCAAATACGAATAGTAAACGTGCCTTGAAAGTTACCGTAACGAAAGCAGGAATGAACGCTTACGATATGCAATCGCTTGGACCCAATTTCAAAACTGTTGCTGGAAAACAATATCGAGTAAGTGTTTCGATTAAATCATTGACCGGAAAGGGACAGCTAAAATTAGTAGTGCAAAATTCGGCTTATACAGAAAATCAGCTAATTTTTTCTACTAATACTTGGTCAAATTATGGGTGGAATGTTACGGTTAACGAAATAAATCCACAGATTAAATTACATTTCAATGGTGAAGGAACGTATCTAATTGACAATATCAAGATTGAAGATGTTTCCTTATTAACGCCTCCGACCAATGCAGAAATTACGAAAAAAGTAGATGCTGCCTTGAAAACTTGGGTGCAAGGAAATGTAGGGCATTATAAAGATAAAATAAAGGCGTGGGATGCCATCAATGAAGTTTTTACCGACGGAACGCCGACTTTACGTACAGGTTCATCTACGAGAGATGCCTATTATTGGGCTCAATATTTAGGGCGTGGGTACATTGCTAAAACGTTTAAATATGCCCGTGAAGCAAATCCTGACTGTGATTTATTTGTCAATGATTATAATTTAGAGTCAAATGCTGCAAAATTAGATTCAACGATTGGTTTAGTAAAGGAGTTGCTGAGTCAGAATGTACCCGTTACGGGCATTGGTACTCAAATGCACATGAGTATCAATACTCCACAAGCGGGTATAGTAAGTATGTTTCAGAAAATGGCGGCAACGGGTTTAAAAGTTAGAATTTCTGAACTTGACATTAGTATTAATCCTTCAAATGCAACAGGTTTTGTACCAACCAAAGCCTTATATGATGCACAGGCGGCAATGTTCAATTTTGTGGTAAAAACTTATATTGCTAATGTTCCAGTCGCACAACGTCATGGCATAACGGTTTGGGGCGTTTCGGATAAAGATAGTTGGATTACGCCAACGTTTAATCGTCCAGACTTTCCTTTAATGTGGGATGCAAATTTTGCAAAAAAATCAGCTTACGTTGGGTTTTGGAAAGGGTTTAAATAGGAGTAAGACTATTCGGTAACAGCACACCAACTACTCAATGCCGTCTTCGACTGTTTTGAGTAGTACTCTTCGAGGTCTTATGGGATTAAGTACGCCGTAATTTTATGAAAAACGTTTTCAACATCAACTAATAAAATAATATGATACAAACCATGCGATGGTTCGGTCCAAATGATCCAGTTTCGTTGATGGATATTCGTCAAGCAGGATGTTCGGGCGTAGTTACGGCTCTGCATCAAATTGCGGTGGGAGACGTTTGGAACGAAGCTGCTATTTTAGAAAGAATTAGTATCATTGAAGCTGATAATCAGCAATTTACCTCTTTGAATTGGGAAGTAGTAGAAAGTTTGCCTGTTCACGAAGACATTAAAAAAGGCTTGCCAACTCGTGAGGGTTACCTAGAAAATTACAAAATATCCTTACGAAATTTAGCAAAATGTGGTATCAAAACGGTTTGTTATAATTTCATGCCCGTTTTGGATTGGTCACGGACAAATCTGAATTATGTAATGCCCGATGGTTCACGAGCATTACGGTTCGTTTGGGAAGATTTTGCCCTCTTTGATTTGTATATTTTGAAGCGTCCAAATGCTCAAAATGATTATGCTGAGGAAGTTCAAACATCTGCTAAAAAGAAATTTGACTCTATGACGGAGGATGAAATATTAGGATTGAGAAATACCGTTTTGTTGGGTTTGCCAGGTTCAGAAGAAGCCTTTGAATTAAAAACTTTTCAACGTCTTTTGGATAATTATGCTGAAATTGGGGACGTTGAATTACGGCAAAATTTATATTATTTTATCCAGCAAGTTGCTCCTTTAGCGCAGGAATTGGGCGTAAAATTATGTATTCATCCCGACGACCCGCCTTTTCCATTAATGGGTTTATCGAGAGTGGTTAGTACCGAAAGTGATTTAGCACAATTAATGGCAGCTTGTGATGTTAATGCTAATGGAATTACGTTTTGTACGGGTTCTTTGGGCGTGAGAGCCGACAATAATTTGCCTAAAATGATTGAACGATTTGGGGATAGAATTCACTTTATCCACTTACGAACCACCAAAAGAGAAGAAAAACTGCTGGGCAACGTTTTGCAAAATTTTCACGAAGCTGCTCATCTGGCGGGGGATGTGGATATGTATGAAGTGGTAAAAGCCTTAGTTTTGGAAGAAAAAAGAAGGGAAAAAGAAGGGCGGATTGATGCAAAAATCCCGATGCGACCCGACCACGGACATCAAATGTTGGATGATTTGCACAAGAAAACGTATCCAGGTTACTCTGCCATTGGTCGCTTGAAGGCTTTGGCTGAATTACGAGGTTTGGAAATGGGAATTATTAGAGGATTGATATAGAACTTACCGTATTTAAACACAACAAAATGTTAAAAATTATAACTATCTTTTTCTTTACTATCTTATTTTTTAAAGCCAATGCCGATGATGGCTATCGACTTTGGTTAAAATATGATTTATTGAAAAATACTTCACAAAAATCTGAATATAAGCGCTTTACGAACTTTATTGATAATCAGTTTGGTGAATCCACTATTGTAAATACCGCCCAAAAAGAACTAAAAAATGGTCTTGCTGGAATGTTGGGTATCGCCTTACAGAGTTCTTCTAAAAAGGTTGGAGGCATCGTTTTGAAAAAAGATTTAACCATCCCTAAAGAAGGCTATAAAATTCAAAATATTGGAGGAAATATCATTATTTCGGCACAAACCGATAAGGGGATTTTGTACGGTATTTTTGATTTTCTCCGACAAATTCAAACGGAAAGTTCAATTTCAACCATCAATATTTCCAGTTCTCCTAAAATCCAATTACGGATGCTTAATCATTGGGACAATGTTTTAGGTACAATTGAGCGAGGTTATGCAGGTTCATCGCTTTGGAAATGGTATGAATTACCCGAAAATATTGATCCACGTTATCTTGAGTATGCCCGTGCCAATGCTTCTATTGGCATTAATGCGGTAGTTTTAAACAATGTGAATGCCAGTGCTAGATTTTTAACGAAGGAATATTTAGCGAAGGTTAAAGCTCTTGCTGATGCGTTTAGACCTTACGGAATTCAAGTTTTTTTATCCGTAAATTTTGCTTCACCCAAGATATTGGGGAAACTCAAAACTTCTGACCCTCTTGACCCGCAAGTGAGAGCATGGTGGAATAATAAAGCCCAAGAAGTTTATAGTTTCATCCCAGATTTTGGCGGTTTTTTGGTTAAAGCCAATTCAGAAGGTGAACCTGGTCCTCAAGAATATGGTAGAACGCACGCCGACGGTGCAAATATGTTGGCCGAAGCAGTAAAACCTTTCAACGGCTTGGTAATTTGGCGAGCATTTGTGTATGGACCTGACCCAAAAGGCGATAGATTCAAAGAGGCATATAATGATTTTAAACCCTTGGACGGAACATTTGCAAAAAACGTTATTGTGCAAGTGAAAAATGGTCCAATTGACTTCATGCCACGTGAGCCATTTCATCCACTTTTTGGAGCAATGCCTAGAACTCCTTTAGCAATGGAATTTCAGATTACGCAGGAGTATTTGGGATTTTCCACGAATTTAGTTTTTTTGCCTTTGCTTTTTAAAGAAACCTTAGAAACAGATACTTATGCCACTGGTAAAGGATCAACGGTGGCAAAAGTAATAGACGGTTCAGTTCATAATTACCCCATTACTGCCATAGCAGGAGTAGCCAATACAGGTTCAGACCGTAATTGGACGGGACATTTGATGTCGCAAGCCAATTGGTATGGTTATGGACGTTTGGCTTGGAATCATGAGATTTCACCAGAACAAATTGCTGATGAATGGATAAAAATGACCTTAACAAAAGACCAAAGTTCTCATAAAATAGTTAAGAATATTTTGTTAAAATCAAGAGAAACTTACGTTAATTTTACCAATCCGCTTGGTTTACATCACATCATGGGGCAAAGTATTCATTTTGGTATGGAACCGTGGCTAGAAAAAAGTGCCAGACCTGATTGGACAGCCATTTATTACCACCGTGCGGATTCTCTTGGAATTGGTTTTGATAGAACTTCGAAAGGAAATAATGCTTTGGGTTTGTATGCGCAAGAAGTTCAAAATCAATGGAATAATCCTCAAAAAATGGATTTAAACTATTTATTGTGGTTTCATCACGTGGCTTGGAATCAGAAACTTTCAACTGGTAAAACCCTTTGGGATGAACTTTGTGCCCGATATTATACGGGCGTAACAGAAGTTGAAAAAATGCAAAATGAGTGGAATCAAGTAAAATCAAACGTAGATGCTGAGATTTTTGAAGATGTAAAAGGTCGTTTAGCGGCACAACATCGAGAAGCCTTAAATTGGCGAGATGCTTGTGTTTTATATTTTCAAACGTATTCAAAACAGCCCATTCCTGCCCCTTTTAAAAAACCAGAAAGAACCTTGGATGAAATGAAAAAAATCGTAGAAATTTATCAGTTGAAATAAACAAACAGAACGTCTTTAACCAAAAAGTCAAATATTAATTGACAACATACACACATAAATGAATACAAATAATGACTCAAATGGATTAAATTTAGCGGTTGAAAATAATCCTATTTTTTCTAAAATATTTTCTTTGGAAGGTAAAATTGCTCTGATTACAGGGGGCGGAAGTGGTATTGGTTTTGATATTGCCCAGTGCATGATTGCGGCTGGAGCAACCGTCATTATTACAGGTAGAAGAGAATTTGCTTTGCAAGAATCCATCAAAACGTTGGGCAAAAATGCTCATTATATCGTTAATGACGTTACGGAACTTAAAAAATTAGAAGCCTTAGTGCATGAGATTGAAACGCAATATGGATACATTGATATTTTGGTAAATAATGCTGGAATAAACATGAAAAAACCTGCTTTAGACGTAACGGATGAAGATTTTGATTTAATAATTCATACCAATTTAAACGCTGTTTTTTCGCTTACACGTGCCTGTGCCAAACGAATGATTGAACGCAAAAGCGGTTCAATTCTAATGATTTCTTCGATGGCTGCCTACTATGGAATTGACCGAGTGGTTGCTTATGCTGCCTCGAAATCGGGCGTTGAAGGCATGGTGAAAGTATTGGCTTCTGAGTTTTCAAAACATAATGTTCGGGTCAATGCCATTGCCCCAGGATTTATTGAAACAAGTATGATGAAAAATGCCATGAGTTCCGACCCCGACCGAATGAATAGAGCCTTGAATCGCACGCCAATGGCAAAATTTGGAAAACCCGAAGATATTGGCTGGGCGGCCGTTTTTTTAGCTTCGGAAGCAGCAGCATATGTAACAGGCGTATCATTACCCGTGGACGGGGGAAACTCAATTGGATTTTAAATCATGAAAAAACAACTATTTATTTCGCTATTCTCCGTATTTTTTTTCCATAATCTTAGCAGTAGTCAAATTCGTTTGCCAAAACTGATTTCGAATAATATGGTCTTACAACGGGACCAGCCCATTAAAATCTGGGGTTGGGCTTCTCCGAAGGAAAAAATTACGCTCATCTTTAATAGAAAAAGCTTTAAAACCACCACAGTTGAAAGTGGAAAATGGGAAATAATGCTTCCTTCTCAGTCAGCAGGAATTGGCATTGAGATGGTTTTAAAAGGAAAAAATGAAATTACCCTCCAAAATATTGCTTTTGGTGATGTATGGTTATGCAGTGGACAAAGCAATATGGTCATAAATATGGAGCGGGTAAAAGAACGTTTTCCTGAAGACATTGCAACGGCTAATTACCCTGATATTCGTAATTTTTTTGTGCCAACGCTCACTAATTTAAATGTTCCCAAAGAAGATTTTCCGCAAGGTGAATGGAAGGTTGCTAATGCTAAAGATGTACTTTTTTTTGGGGCAGCAACTTACTTTTTTGCCCGAGATATTTACGAAAAATATAAAGTCCCAATTGGTATCATTAATAGTTCAGTAGGCGGTACGCCCATCGAAGCTTGGATAAGTGAAGGTGGCTACAAAAATTTTGATGATATTCAGAAAACAATTGTTCATAATAAAGATACCAATTATGTAAATTCCTTTAATCGTCGTCCTGTATTTGCCATTTCAAATCAAAAAAATGTAAAAGATTTGGGGTTACAGGAACATTGGGAAAATCCTACTTATCAAATGAAAGGTTGGAGGAATTTTAATATTCCAGGATATTGGGAAGACCAAGGACTAAAAGATTTGAATGGGGTGGTATGGTTTAGAAGAGAATTTGAAGTACCTAAAAACTGGCTTGGAAAATCTGTGAAATTATACATGGGTCGAATCATTGATGCCGATGAAATGTATGTAAATGGTAAAAAGATTGGTAATACTACGTATCAGTATCCTCCTCGCCGTTATGAAATTCCTGCCGATTTACTTAAAGAAGGCAAAAATACCTTTGTGATTAGGGTAACGAATTCTTCGGGAAAAGGCGGTTTCGTCCCTGATAAACCTTATTTTATGACCGCTAATGGCGAAGAAATTGACCTCAAAGGCACGTGGCAATGTAAAGTAGGGGAAGTATTTCAACCTCAAAACATTACTGGTTTTGGCGGTGGACTCGTTCAACAAAATCAGCCTACCGCTTTATACAATGCCATGATTGCCCCGATTTTACCAATGAAAGTGAAAGGTTTTTTATGGTACCAAGGAGAAACTAATATGGGAAACCCTGAGAAATATGATGGCTTCATAACCGCCTTGATAAATGATTGGCGAAACCTTTGGAATGACAATAATCTGCCTTTTTTCGTAGTGCAATTACCCAATTTTCAAGAGGTAAATTATACACCTAATGAGAGTAATTTAGCGAGATTAAGAGAAGCCCAAAATAAAGCACTAACCTTATCCAATACGGCTGTGATAACTACCATTGACTTAGGAGAATGGAATGATATTCACCCGTTGAACAAAAAAGATATTGGTAAACGAGTGGCACTTGCGGCACTAAATCTTGTATATAATGAAAAAAAAGTAGCTTATTCTGGACCTACTTTACTATCACAAAATATTGAAAAT
>JANXRS010000514.1 GCA_025356745.1 Arcicella sp. | reverse complement strand
AACTATGGCAATAATAGTTTTGCTTACCATAGTGAGTATGACCGTTCTTCTTCGTATTTTCGGTTTGACAATGACTACATTTCATACTATATAATGTTTGAAATATCAAAGATACGAAAGCATTACATTTATAGGACTACCTCTAAATTTAGTTTCCAAGTGATTCTACCTGTCTCTTTATTCACGTCAGCTTCGTCGGCTTCTTGTTTATCTACTTCAATTTCCTTGACTTTTGAGATTGGAAATTGGTCTTCAATCGTTACATTAATCACCTGATGTTTAGTATTTCTAATCACGATCTCATAGCCCCGACTATCCACTTTATTACTTCCCAAAGATTGTTTTTTTCTAAAATCAGTCATTTTATTTCTGGAAACTACCACCCCTTTATCCCTTCCTAAAGAAACGCTGAGTGTATCTTGATTATCAACATTTAGGTAAGAATCCCCCAAATAAGTATCTTCAAAATACAACTTCATAGTTCCCGCCATGAGGTCATACTGTTCCCAATCTACGATTTTAGCGGTCAAGAAGGCATCTTTGTCGTATTTTGGAGCAACGTAATATTCGTAAGTTGCTGGAATTTCAAGTGATTTTAATTGTACTTGAAAATTCTCAGAACCCATATTTATGGTGTAAGGTTGTGGAAGATCAAAGGATTTTGCCGTTTGTTGGTAATTGATTTGAACAGCTCCATATCCCACAACAACAACTTCTTCAAGTGCATATTTTTCATCAGCTTGTGGCTTACTAACTTCATTATCATATTTGATTTCAGGAGCCAAGAATTTCATAGTCTTCACTTGCGGTACTGGCTGAATATACCAAGTTCCAAAAACAGGAGCATTTCCTTGTTTCTGAGGTTCACCCGTTGAAAGCGATAATTTTATATCCTCCCAATTTTCGCCAGAATTTTGATTAATATTTGCCTTAAAAGTCATATTGAGGGGTTTTGAGATGTCTTTTACTCGTAAATCATACGAAGGAATCCAATTGGCATTTACCACAAAATAGCTCAATGTAAAATTCACATTGGTAGGATTATTCGATAAGACCGTAACGACAACCACCGAGGTTTCTTCACCTTGGTTTCCCTTAATTTGAGCAATTTGATTAGTAATTTTCAAAACTTCAATCTCGGATTTTTTAATAATTTTGTCTAATTCCAATTGTTTAGCCAAAACCTCCGTCATTCTAAGTCGCTGAAAATCGATTGATTCTTTTAAATCTATCGCCTTCAATCCAGTATTTTGTCCAACGATTGATTGGTTTTTAATCAACATTTCTTCCTCCCGTTTATAAACGGTCAGTAGGCTTTTGTCCGTTGCCATTTTATCTTGGATTGTCTCTCTTTGATTTTCCAATTTCGTAATTTCAGTAATTGAAGGTTTCGTTCCCAAAAAATCCTTTTCGTGCGTAACTGACAGAATGGCAACATCGCCTTCTGATTTCACTTGAACAGAATTTACATCTAAATCGGGCGTAATGTGGTTAAATCTAATTTCAGTTTTACCCGAAGAAACAGAAATCTTAGCCGACCTCACCACTTGAGCTCCTGAAAGGAAAACCGTAACTTTTTCAATTTTAGAATCCGCCAATTGTGCTTTGATCATTTGACCAAAAGTTAAATTAGTGATTAGGCAAAGGAAGAAGAGAAAACCTAGTTTTAATAATTGTTTATTTATCATTTTGTTTGAATTTTGAGTAGTGAATTTTGGATGAAGATTAAATTTTACAAAATCACAATCTAATAACTAATCTCAGTCCCTGACTCAAAGATGCACAAAGTTCGTTAAACCCCTAAAAAATTTCGTAAAACTTTCTGATTTATCTTAAAATTAGGATTTTAAAGTTCTAAAATTCGTAATTTTGAAGTTCATTATACATCATTTTCGTAGTCTGACTTTATAATACTGGTCAGATAAAAGTCAGACTGAATTTTAAAACAAATAATTTTAAATTTCATAAGAACAGATTCTTTTGAGAATAATAGAATAAGTTAAAGCGTAATATTGACAGCAAAAATGTCAGCTACCCTATTAACTAATAACAGATAACAGAACGCATGGCAGAAGAAGAAAAAAAATCATTGAATTTCCTTGAACAAATCGTAGAAGAAGATTTAGCTACTGGTAAAAATGGCGGGCGTATTTTGACCCGTTTCCCACCTGAACCAAACGGTTACTTACACATTGGACATGCTAAATCTATTTGTTTAAATTTTGGTTTAGCCGCTAAATATGGTGGAGAAACAAACCTCCGTTTTGACGATACCAATCCAGAAAAAGAAGAAACGGAATACGTAGATTCTATTAAAGCAGACGTAAAATGGTTGGGCTTTAATTGGACAAACGACCAAGAATTATACGCCTCTGATTATTTTGAAAAACTTTATCAATTTGCCGTAGAACTCATTAAGAAGAATTTAGCGTATGTAGATGACCAACCTGCCGAGATGATTGCGGCTCAAAAGGGAAATCCAAATTTATCAGGAGATGATAGTCCATTTCGCTACCGTTCAATCGCAGAAAATCTTGATTTATTTGCTCGTATGAGAGCTGGTGAGTTTGAAGACGGAGCAAAAGTATTACGAGCAAAAATCGACATGGCTCACCAAAATATGCACATGAGAGATCCACTCATGTATCGCATCAGGCACGTTGAACACCATCGCACGGGCAAAGATTGGTGCATTTATCCCATGTATGATTTTGCCCACGGACAGTCAGATTCTATTGAAGAAATCACGCACTCAATTTGTACTTTGGAGTTTGACGTTCACCGTCCTTTGTACGATTGGTTTATGGAGAAATTAGAAATCTTCCCTTCTCAACAGTACGAATTCGCCCGTTTGAACCTTACGCATACTGTAATGAGTAAGCGTAAGTTATTACAATTAATCCAAGAAGGTATTGTTTCAAGTTGGGATGATCCTCGAATGCCAACAATTTCAGGTTTACGTCGTCGTGGATTTACACCTGCATCGGTGCGTAATTTTTGTGAAAAAATTGGGGTTGGGAAACGGGATAACTTGATTGATGTAGGGGTATTAGATTTCTGTGTAAGAGAAGATTTGAACAAATCAGCCACTCGTGTAATGGCAGTGCTTGATCCTTTAAAGGTAATTATTACCAACTATCCAGTAGGACAAACAGAGGATTTATTTATAGAAAATAACCCCGAAGATACTGAGTCAGGAAGTCGTTTGGTGCCGTTCAGTCGTGAGATTTATATTGAAAGAGATGATTTTATGGAGGAACCGATGAAGAAGTTTTTCCGTCTTGGACCAGGTTTAATGGTACGTTTAAAGGGAGCTTATATCATCAAATGTGATGATTTTGTGAAGGATGAGTTAGGAAATATTACGGAATTACACTGTACTTATTTTGAAGAGAGTCGTTCAGGGTCAGATACTTCAGGAATCAGCGTAAAAGGCGTGATTCACTGGGTTTCAGCACTTCATGCCATCACGGCAGAGATTCGCTTATACGATAGATTATTAATTTTGGAAGATGCCTCGCAGGTAGGCGATGATTTTAAGAAATTTATCAATCCAGATTCTTTGACAATTTTACCACAGGTTTACCTTGAACCAAGTCTGAAAGATGCTAAAATAGGAACAAATTATCAATTTATGCGGAAAGGTTATTTCTGTTTAGACACTGATTCTACGTCTGGCAATTTGATTTTTAATCGGACAGTGGGATTGAAAGATAGTTTTAAGAAATAGGTTTAAAGAGTATAGAAGTTAGATAACATAAAATGCCCAAATTATTAAATTTGGGCATTTTATGTTAAATTTGATTTTAAATATTCATTAATAAACTGCCTGATAATCAATGGTAAACACGATGATTGAGAGTTTATCTTTACCTACTTTCACAGGAAAAATATTTCCATCTCCATCAAATTGATTGGCGTATAAACCTTTATTACCCTCCTTTATAAAAAGAGAATATTTACCTTCTGGTAATTCCAAACAAAATTTCCCTTCTAAATCGGATTTCACGAATTTTATTAAAGTCGTTACGATGGCTTTATAAAACCCATCTTGAAGCGTTGCTTGTTCAGTACTTGTCAAGTCATATACAAAAAGTTCTCGTTGAACAGGCTTTGCTTTCACGGGTTTACGGTCGGGCGATGGCATCAAATTACCCGATTTCCAAACGATAGAACCACAGATTCCTTGATTGAGTGTTTCAATTGAAGCCACAGATTCAACACTTTTTGGGGCTATTATTTTAACTTTTTTAACTTTTCTACATACCTTTTTTTTTTGTTTTTGACAAAAAGAAAGGCTTGCAACAAAGCATAAATACAAAATGATTAATGATTTTATTTTCATTTTAATTCCTTTTAAACAACGAATCCACAAATTCTTTCTTATTAAAAACCTGCAAATCTTCAATCTTCTCCCCCACTCCAATGTATTTTACGGGGATTTTTAATTGATCAGAAATTCCAATAACTACGCCTCCTTTTGCCGTTCCATCTAATTTTGTAATTGCCAAAGCTGTTATCTCAGTTGTTTTTGTAAATTCTTGTGCTTGAATAAAAGCATTTTGACCTGTCGAACCATCCAACACTAAAAGTACTTCATGCGGTGCATCGGGCAAGAATTTCTGCATTACTCGCTTGATTTTTGAAAGTTCATTCATCAAGTTTACTTTGTTATGTAAACGTCCTGCGGTATCAATAATTACTACATCTGCATTCTGCTCAACTGCTTGTTTCACAGCGTCATACGCTACTGCGGCAGGGTCAGTATTCATGCCGTGGTCAATCACGGGAACACCTACACGACTTCCCCACAGTTTCAGTTGGTCAACAGCGGCGGCTCTAAAAGTATCACCTGCTCCCAAAATAACTTTATTACCAGCCTTATGAAATTGTGCCGCCAACTTTCCAATAGTTGTGGTTTTCCCTACGCCATTCACGCCAACAACCATAATTACATAGGGTTTTACATTTGGCATTTTGAAGGCATTATCAATATCGTGCGATTTATTTTCAGCTAATAATTCAGCAATTTCTTCTCTGAGAATATTATCTAACTCACTGGTATTAACAAATTTATCTCTGGCAACCCGTTCTTCAATTCTTTTAATAATTTTGAGGGTTGTATCCACACCAACATCCGATGAGATTAGAATTTCTTCCAATTCATCCAAAACTTCTTCATCAACTTTAGATTTGCCGACTACAACTCTGCTCAATTTAGAAAAAATTCCTTCTTTGGTTTTTTCTAATCCTTTATCGAGGGTCTCTTTCTCCTCAGTATTTAGAACTTCTTTTTTCTTAAAAAAATCAAATAAACCCATTTTTTTTATGTTATAGTACTTACAAATTTACACTTACAAATCTTATACCGATACCTTAAATCCAAAATACTTTCAATTTTAAACACAAAAGCCTTCACACAAGGCAAAGGCTTTTATTAATTTATTTATTTCTAAGGAATTAAACCATCTCTATTTTATTTCCCATACGCTTACGTTCACCTGCTTCCAAATAAATTTTACGGATACGAATAGACTTTGGTGTAATCTCTAAATATTCATCTTTCTGGATATATTCCATTGATTCTTCCAAAGAGAAATTCAATTTTGGAGCAATTTTCACGTTATTATCCGTACCAGAAGCACGCATATTCGTTAGTTGTTTCGCAGTTTGAACGTTTACTTCAATGTCATTCTGACGATTATGTTCTCCAATTACCATTCCAGTATAAACTTCCTGCGTTGGGTCGATGAAGAATACACCACGGTCTTGTAATTTATCAATTGAGTAAGGCGTTGCAGCACCTGAATTCATTGAGATTAAAGAACCGTTGATACGTCCAGCAATTACACCTTTGTATGGTTCATAAGCCTTGAAACGGTGAGCCATAATAGCTTCTCCGAAAGTAGCAGTTAATACTCTTGAACGCATACCAATCAAACCACGTGAAGGAATGTTAAACTCTAAATGTTGTAAATCACCTTTTGGCTCCATTATCAACAATTCTCCTTTTCCTTGCGTAGCAATTTCAATTACTTTACCCGCTGATTCTTCTGGAACGTCCACTACCAAGATTTCAACTGGTTCTAAACGCTCACCGTTTTCACCTTCTTTGAAAATTACTTGTGGCTGACCAACTTGTAATTCATATCCCTCACGACGCATCGTTTCAATCAAAACTGACAAGTGAAGAATTCCACGACCAAATACTAAAAATTTATCTTCTGAAGAAGTAGTCTGAACTTTCAACGCCAAGTTTTTCTCAGTTTCCTTGAACAAACGGTCACGCAAGTGGCGAGATGTTACAAATTTACCTTCTTTACCATAGAACGGAGAGTTATTAATGGTAAACAACATGTTCATTGTTGGCTCATCAATTGAGATTCTTGGTAATGCTTCTGGTGTTTCAAAATCAGTAACGGTATCACCAATTTCAAAATCTTCAATACCTGTCATAGCACAAATTTCACCTGAAGAAACTTCGCTCACTTTTATTCTTCCAAGACCTTCAAATACTTGAAGCTCTTTTATTTTCATTCTTTTTACTGAACCATCCGCCTTCATTAAAGCTACTTGCATACCTTCTTTGAAGGTTCCACGGTGTACACGTCCAATGGCGATACGACCTACAAAAGAGGAATAATCCAATGATGTAATTTGCATCTGTGGAATCCCTTCGTTGGTTGCTGCTGGAGGAATACTTGCGATAATTACGTCTAATAATGCCGTAACATCTTCTGTTTTTTCTCTCCAATCTAAACTCATCCATCCTTGCTTAGATGAACCGTAAAGGGTTTGGAAATCTAATTGGTCTTCAGTTGCTCCTAAGTTGAACATTAAGTCAAAAACTTGCTCATGTACTTCGTCAGGACGACAATTTTCTTTATCTACTTTGTTGATAATTACGATTGGTTTCAATCCTAAATCAAGTGCTTTACCTAATACAAAACGAGTTTGAGGCATTGGACCTTCAAAAGCATCCACCAAAAGGCAAACACCATCAGCCAATTTCAATACTCTTTCTACCTCACCGCCAAAGTCGGAGTGACCAGGTGTGTCGATAATATTAATTTTTACGCCATTATAGCGAACAGATACGTTTTTAGAAACGATTGTGATGCCACGTTCACGCTCTAAATCGTTGCTGTCGAGGATTAAATCTCCGAACTCTTGGTTATCACGAAATAACTTTGAGGCGTGGATGATTTTATCGACAAGGGTAGTTTTACCGTGGTCAACGTGAGCAATAATGGCAATGTTACGGATGCTTTCCATGAATTCAATTTGAAAATTTGATGATTTCTGATTCAGCAATTGAATGCTTTAAAATCTGTAAAATATTGTCTTTAAAATTAGACGTATCAAATTCAATTTTAAACTTTATACTTTGTTGATTTGATATAATTTCAGATTCATAAAATCAGGGTGCAAAGGTACGTATATTTTCTTAGAAAAGTGCTATTTGAAGGAAAAAATAATGGAGAATTAGTTTGGAACTACTATTTAACGTTTTAAAGGCTAAGTTGTTGTAAATCAGGTTATAAAACCTATTTTTACAATTACACTATTCCTATTTTTAATTAGACTATTTTTGGAAAAATGGTAAAAATACAATTTGGGTTTATCATTCCACAGGAATCTCCAACCTGATTTTAGTCCCTCCCAT
>JANXRS010000510.1 GCA_025356745.1 Arcicella sp. | reverse complement strand
CATTTATTAACGCATGCTTTTTTTAAGGCAGGATTATTCCTTTGTGCAGGGTCAATTATTCACGCTTTGCACCATACGTGTAAAGATTTTGATGCTCAGGATATGCGATTAATGGGTGGTTTACGAAAGAAAATGCCCTTTACATTTATCTGTTATTTAGTCTGTTCAATGGCATTGATGGGATTACCCTTATTTTCTGGATTTTTATCGAAAGATGCAATTTTGAGTCTATGGTTTCTGTATGTTGACGATACAGACAAAAATATATTCGCTATAATTATCATCGTCTCTATTTGTTTGGGGATAATTCTAACCGCTTTCTACATGACTCGCCAAGTTTGGATGATATTCTTTGGGGAATTTAGAAATGAAAAAATCAACATAGAATTTATTCACGAAGGCTCTTGGAAAATGAAATTACCGATCGGTTTATTGGCTATACTCTCAATTGGCTTCGTTTTCAGTTTAAATCCATTAAGTATAGAACATGGCTGGTTCGGAAATTTTATCGGAACAAAATTTGAAGAAAATTATTTGATAGGCATTCTCTCAACCTCATTGGTATTAACTGGAATTATAGCAGGATATTTAACTCGTCACAAACTATTTAGATTTCAATTACCCACTTTCGATAGTTTTTACAACAAAATATTTGTAAATCCGACATTAAAAATATCTAATGGTATCCAATTTTTTGACCAGAAGATGCTTGATTTCTTCGTGAATTTTTTAGCTGATTTACAAGTAATTATTGCCAAATTTATAGGTTGGTTCGATGCCAAAGTCATTGACGGAATTCCTAATGGAACTGTTTATTCGGCTGGAATTATTGGGCGAGTAACTCGTTCAGCACAAGGAGGGAAAGTGCAATTATACATTGCATTGGCATTTTTAGGATTGATTGGTTTAGTGATATTTATCATTATAAACTCATAGTTATTATAATAAAACATAGTAAAAGTTAGATGTGCTTGTCACTCAACAACATAAAAAATGCCCATTTTATCATTACTCATATTTATTCCTATTATCGCATCGCTCATTTTAGCGTTTACGCCTGAACGATTTGTGCCTTATTTTAAATGGGTCACACTCGTTATTACAGGATTGGAATTATTGCTTTGTATATTTTTATATCTTGCATTTGATAAACAAGTAGCTGATTATCAGTTTCTTGAACAATATGATTGGATAACTCTTCCATTGGGAAATTTAGGAATTGGCTCAATTGATTATCTTTTAGGTGTGGATGGAATCAGTATGCCTATGGTCTTGCTAACGGGTATTGTGATGTTTGTCGGAGCGATTTCTTCTTTTGAAATTAAGGATAAATCAAGAGGTTATTTTTCGTTATACTTACTGTTAGCAGGTTCAATTATTGGCTGTTTTATTGCCTTAGATATGTTCTTGTTCTATTTATTTTTCGAGTTCATGCTTTTGCCAATGTATTTCCTGATTGGACTTTGGGGTGGACCTCGCCGAGAATATGCTTCTATAAAATTTTTCCTTTATACACTCGTAGGTTCAATTTTTATCTTGATTGTGATGATTGGGCTTTATCTTTCCGTAGTTGACCCCGTAGAAACTGCTGTGCAAATGGGCTTGATTAATTCAGCCTCTGACATTACGCCGCAAATTATTTCACAAATCCAAAGTCTATTAGCGGAGGGAGAATTGCCTTCACAATCAATTGTGCATACTTTTGACCTTCGTTTTATGCCCGACCAAGGCAATTATGTTTCGGGTTCGTGGTTAAATATATTTTCAGAAAATAAAGTAAATGGTATTTCGCTTCGTTCTTTATCATTTATTTTCTTAATGATTGGGTTTGGTATAAAATTACCCGTTGTGCCTTTCCATACTTGGTTGCCTGATGCTCACGTTGAAGCTCCAACGCCTGTTTCAGTGGTTTTAGCTGGAATTTTATTAAAGATAGGAGGATATGGTTTTTTGAGAATTGCTTATCCTATTTTTCCGGAAATTGCTAATCAATATGCCGTTTGGATTGTGGGATTTGGCGTATTATCAATCATCTACGGGGCTTTCAATGCTTTAGCAATGAACGATTTAAAGAAAATGATTGCTTATTCGTCTGTCTCGCATATGGGTTTTGTATTATTAGGAATTGGCTCATTAACAAGCGAAGGATTCAATGGGGCGGTTTATCAGATGTTCTCGCACGGAATTCTTTCTTCGATGTTATTTTTATTGGTTGGCGTTCTTTATTCACGTACGCATGATAGAAGAATTGATAGTTATCAAGGCTTAGCAACTCAGTTGCCCCTATTCACCTTAATGACGGCCATTGCTTTTTTTGCATCCTTGGGTTTACCCGCATTTTCTGGATTTATTGGAGAGATTTTTACATTAATGGGAGGATTTAATAGTCCTCTGATTCCCAGATGGTTAGCAGCTTTAGCAACGTTTGGATTAGTACTTGGAGCAGGATATTTTTTATGGACTTTACAGAGAATGTTTTTTGGTAAATTCTGGGTAAGACAATATGAAGAAACTTTGCAAGATTTGACGTTGAGAGAGAAAATTATGCTTTATCCCTTAGCAATTTTAGCCTTAATTTTCGGGATATTCCCACATTTGCTTTTCGATGTTACAGGGCAATCTTTGACAGAACTTTTAAAGTTGTTTTAACCTTAAAAGGGCATTGAAATAGTAGAAATGACCATTTTGTTTGAGTTGGTAATTGTAAAGGAAGCCTTATTTCCAAATTGTAGCGCAAGCCGTTTTTGGAGATTTTCTAAGCCAATTCCGCCTTGATCACTTTTAGGTTTTGGGTCATAAAACCCAGAATTTTCAACGGTTATGGTGACAATATTTTCACTCGCTGATGCAGAAATTATAATTTTACCTCCTATTTTTAATTGTCCGATTCCATGTTTTACCGCATTTTCAAGCATCGTATTTAAAGACATGGGCATAATCAAGATAGTGCCTAAACCATTTTGAATATTAAATTCATAAATAAGGCGATTATCGAAACGAAGTTTTTCAAGGGCTAAATAGTTTTCAGCTAACTTTAATTCTTCACTTAAAGTGGCTCGTTGTTGTTCTCCCAAATTGAGTGAAAGTCGCAGTAAATCAGAGAGTTGTATAATTGATTTGCGAGCTTGTTTACCGTCAAAGAGTGTGAGAGCTTTGATACTATTTAAAGCATTGAATAAAAAATGAGGATTTAACTGCTTTTTAAGGTTTTCTAACTCAGAAATTTCTAATAGGTTTTCCACAATTATTGTTCTTTGTTTTCTATCTTGATGAAGAACGGCAAATCTATAAAGATGATAAAAGAGAAAGCAAGGAATAACCATCCAGATATTCTCAACAAAGGAGAATAATAGTTGCAGAAAAGAGTTTGGAATTTCAAAAATCCCTAAGGTATAATTTGTAAGCGTAAAAAATAAACCAACTATACAGCTACCCACTAAAGGATACCATAAGTTCTGAAAAGTGCTAATTTCATCGGAGTTTCTCTGTTCAATGAATGAACAATAAAAATAACTAGATGTAAACCCTATCACAAGATATATGATTACAAATGTAGTCTTCTCAGTGATATTATTATTGTGAACAGGGCTATACATTAACGCATCAATGGCTATAAAAAGCCAGCAAAAAAATTGTATTGTCCAGAACCATGTATTCTTATTCATTTCTATATTTTAGTTGAATAGGATTCAAAAATACTAACAAAAGTCGAATGAAGTAAATTTATGCAGAAAAATAATGACAAATTTCATAACCCTCCCAAATCAACTTAATCAAATATTTCAAAGTATAAATGCACTCTTACCGGAACTGCTACTGTCAACTTCTTTTTTATTAATGATTTTGATTGATTTAATCTTGTATCAGAAGTTGAAAAACATAGAACCAAGCGTCACAAAAGATAGATGGATTAATCATATAATGTTATTAATTTGTTTGATTTTTCTTACAATTACGCTTAGTCAAATAGTGCAACAATTCTATGTGACAAACGATGCTTTTTTGTTTGGGAAAATGCTTGTTTTAGACTCAAAAGCCATTTTGTTTAAGTTTTTAATTATTCTTTCCACAATTTTGGTGCTTGTACATACGTATGTTATAAAAAAAGATTTTATCGCAGAGTTCTATCCCATTTTAATCAGTATGGTGATTGGACTTTGTTTAATGACAATGTCGGTTAATCTTTTAATGATTTATCTTTCCATTGAAATTGTTTCCGTTTCTTCTTACATCCTCACAACGATTGATAAAACTCGAAAAAGTACGGAAAGCGGCCTGAAATACATCCTTTTTGGTGCTTCGGCTTCGGCGGTAATGCTTTACGGAATGTCGTTATTATACGGTATGACGGGCACATTAGATATCACTTCCTCCGAATTTTCAAGAGGTCTTTCTCAAATTGATTCAGTTGCTTCAACGGTAGCTATCGTATTGACAATCAGCGGATTTCTGTTTAAAATATCTGCTTCGCCTTTTCACGTATGGACACCTGATATATATGAATCTGCTCCCACACCCGTAGTTGCCTTTTTTTCGGTAGCTCCCAAAATTGCGGGGTTTCTGGTTGCAATTCGATTTTATTCTGCCGTACCTAATAATTTGCAAGCCATTACGGCATTTTTAGCAATGGCGAGTATCACTTTTGGGAATTTCTCGGCTTTATGGCAAAATAATGCTAAACGTTTATTGGCCTATTCAACGATTGCACATTCAGGATTTATCTTAATTGGTTTGGTAACTATGTCGCAATTAGGATTAACGAGTATAGTTTTTTACTTAATCGTTACACTTTTTACTAATTTAGCAGGCTTTCTTTTAGTGGATTACGTTGAACAGTTATCAGTAGAAAGTTATCAATTATCAGTTAGTAATAATGAGATATCTGTAAAATCCAAAATAACTAATAATCCGTCACTCATAACTAAATTCCAAGGGCTTGGTAGAGTTAATCCTTTTTACGGAATATTGATGTTGATTGTCATGATTTCTTTGGCTGGACTTCCCCCAACGGCTGGCTTTTTTGCAAAATTAAATATTTTTTCAGCTCTATGGGAAACTTATCAGTCCACAAACCAGCCTATTTTACTATGGCTTTTCGTATTCGGATTGTTGAATACAGCGATTGCTTTATTCTTTTATTTGAAAATTCCATTCTATCTTTTTTTCAAAGAACCACTTGAGAATCAGAAATTTGAACTTAATCCCATGCAATATTTTTTAGCGATAATTCTTATTTTACCAATCCTGATTCTATTCTTTAAAGCAGATTGGTTGATGGATTTGATTAGTTATATTTAAATAGGTATGAATTATAAGGTTGTAGGTATCAAGTCGAAATTACCATATTTTAATATCTTTACCACCTTATAATTAACGTAAATAAACCCCCATTTCATCCTCCTGATCAAGTACAACGGATACATAATCATTTAAAGTTGTAGATA
>JANXRS010000472.1 GCA_025356745.1 Arcicella sp. | reverse complement strand
TATTTATTTCCTCATTGACGACCATTTTAGTGGTATTAATGAGTGTTACCCAAGCACGTCCACGAATTTTGGTGAGTCCCAGTTGGTATTCATCTAATTCTTTCTTGGCGTTATTCATGGCTTGTTGCCAGAAGTCACCGTACATTGTTAAAACCATGTCCGTTGTGTCCAAAAGGGTTTCCCACAAAAAACAAACCATCAAAGGGTATCGTTTAATCGGGTTCATTCTTTGCAAATAGGAGTTGGTATTGTTACGAACGATATTGGCTAAACGTTTCTTACGATTGATAGGAATTGCCGATACATCCCAAGAAGCTACTTTCATCTCTTGTAAATAGGCAATTTTATCAAGGGTTTGGTTGATGGATTTTACCGTGTTTGACGTAGGTTGTAGGCAAAGCCAGCGATGGATTGGCATTTTTAGCGTCTTATCAAACTGCAAAACGATATCTAATTTTTCTTGTAAATCAGGAGTCAAAAGGAACGCTAATCGCTGATAAGTTTCCTCATTTAGTCGCTCTCCGATACTTCCCACCATTCTTTCTAAGGTATTAATGGCAGGACGAAGGATTTTATCATAGTGCAATTTTTGGCAAAGTTTATCCAACAGCCACCGTTCATTATCATGTTCCATCCCCCGTTCAAGAAGCCATTTTTCAATGATAGGTTCATCTAAAATAGGCTCCCATCTACGGTATTGGAGATATTTTAGAATCTGTTGGAGGTGTCGAGTTCGAAGGCTCGCCCAATTTGTATATTCACTTAATGAAATAATTTCTGTCTCTTCCCCATAAAGTTGTTGAGCTACAAAATGGACTATTTTTTCACTCACTTGATTTTCCCAATTTGGAGCTAAATATCCCATCAGACGGATTAGTCCAATTTGTATGAGTATGGAAATGCAGTTGGTTTTTCCGATAAATTGTTGCAAAAAGTATTTATCGTCTGGTGTTGGAAAAAAATATTGAAGAATGTCCATTTCATCACTCAAATGAATTTTCTCATAAGCATTTCGTTCTTGAAGGGTTAAGAAGGTTGCTGGCATATCAAAACGGGTTTAAACAGTATAATCAAACCGACCTCTAATTGTACTTTCCCAAAGCCGTATTTACTCCTTGAAAAGTATCATAAAAGGGAGTAATTAGGGGCTTTTTAGTATAAACTAATTGTATGGTATTCAAAGTATAAATATATTTGTTTTGAATTAGATAACTATATACAATTTATGAAAATAGGATATGCACGAGTCAGCACTAAAGACCAAAGCCTTAACCTGCAAACCGATGCCTTAACCAAAGCGGGTTGTGAAATTATTTTTAACGAGATTGCTTCGGGAGCAAAGAGCGACCGAGTTGAGTTAGACAAACTTTTTTCCCAAATCCGTAAAGGTGATATTTTAGTGGTTTATAAACTTGACCGTTTGGGAAGGTCGTTGAAACATCTTTTGGAGTTTGTTGCTATTTTGAATGAAAAGCAAATAGGGCTTCAAAGCATTAGTGATGCTATTGATACGACTACACCGCAGGGACGATTATTTTTCAATATTTCCGCCTGCTTTTCAGAATTTGAAAGAGATTTAATTCGAGAAAGAACAAGAGCTGGTTTGGAAGCAGCACGGGCGAGAGGCAGAAAAGGAGGTAGAAGACAAGGAATGACCAAAGAGGCAGAACAAAAAGCTATTTTAGCGGAAACTTATTATAGAGAGGAAAAAATGGGAGTTAATCAAATTGCCTTGGAGATTGGCATATCGAAAATGACCCTTTACAAGTATCTCAGATACAGGAAAGTACCTATTGGAAGCTATCAAAAACTAATTAAATAGTTTGAGAAGTGAAATTTTCGTCCGCTTGTAATGAAAACCTCAATACCGTCTTTGGATAAAAAAGCAAGCGTAAATTCCTTGAAATATACGCACCTGCCACCGTTCAATTTACAAGGAACATACCCTTGCTTGCCTGACTTTATGCCCAGCTTACAAATTGCTTAAAATGCTGTTTTTACTTGAAATTGAGGGATTTTTTGAGTAAATTTAAGGTAGAAAATATCCAAATTTTTCCACAAAGAATGAGTACCATATTCAGCAATATTAAACTTTTGACTCTTTACGATACTAAGCGTAAGAAAATCCGAGTTCGTCCGATAGAAGGGCAACTTATCCCTGAGTTGTGGGTAAGTTGTTCGAGAAAACAACGTAATCAAATGAATATTGGAACAGTATTCCAAATGGATGTGAAATTGATTGAATCGGAGCGAAGGAAGCCCTACCTTATAGCGACCAAGAAGATTTTAGGGCAATTGAGTTTGTTTTAACCAATCAGACGGGAGGGAATAAATAAGTTTTCAATAAAATGGATATTCTTCATTTGAATATTCCTGTGAATTACAGGTATCATAACAATTTGCCGAAAATATACGGTTTCTAACCACAGCGGTGGCCGCTAATTCATTAGTTTTTTTAAAATCAAACCCATTTTTAGTTTTTCTTAATCTTGTAATCTATTTTTTAAAACTAAGAGCGATGAAACACCAAGATTTATATTTCAAACGTATTCAAAATTCAGAATTACAAATCTATCATTACGCCAGATTGATACGTTCTGTAAATCCACCAATGGGTGAAATCATTAACCTATTAAATCCTATACCTATTATTGATATGGAAGAGTACCACCAAGAAGACTTTTGAAATAAGGTGAAATACGAGGCTTTTTTTGAAGTATGGGAGCAAATTGAGTCATCCGAATATCAAGCGGAATTTGACAAAGTAACAGCAGGAGAATTTGAAATTTACTTTGACGGTATCAAACAAGCCAAGCCTAATTTTTAGCGACAAGAAAGATCTTTATTAAACTATCTCTTTCGTTTGAAACCGCTAATTTTTGTCTATTTGTAATGAGAACTTTAAAAACCCCATAATACAAAATTGAATAAATTGAAGAAACAATATCCAGAGGGTTTTGATACTGGTGGTTGGCGACTCATAAGAAATAGGAGGACAAGGTTTTTTAAAGGGGAAGTAGGAGTTTGAAAATTCTATTTAACATAACTAAAATTATACAACTTTTCGTATGATACTAAAACAACTTGACACATAAACGTTAAGTGTATGAATATCAAGGAGTTGAAAGCAAATAAAAAAAATCGTAACTTGGTACTTTATCTCCGAAAAGTAGTCGAAAGTTACCGTGCTGGATTCGTTTCCTCGAAGGAATTAAAGACGAATTTGCACATGGATTTCAAACGTGTTCGACAGCTTAACCGCTGGTATTTTAAACATCGAATTATTCCGTATTTAAGACCTAAAAGACGAAAGCAAATGAAGCCAGAAATCAACAAAACCAAAGACTTAGAAGCCAAGATAAAATGGCTTGAAAAAGAAAATGAAATGCTTAGGATGAAATCCATTGCTTGGGAAACTTTGGTGGACATCGCCGAAAAACAATTTGATATTTCTATCAAAAAAAAGGTACTGTTTTAAAATACAAGTAAAAAGACAAAAAAGTATTTTTGTAAATCTTTAGGAAGTCTATACTTATAGTCTATCCTGTGTAGCTTCAGGTTCTTTCTTGGAGCTACTTTTTTTGTAATCTGGGTCATAGTTAGCATCGTTCTTCCAAAGGGTATATACGAGCAACAATATTTTCCTTTGAATAGCGACCTGTCCCACCATTTTGGATTCTTTTTTCTGAATAATTCGGATATAATTTTCTTTCATTTGAGGGTTGAATCTGCAAGCAACCATCGCTGGGAAATAGAGTGCATTTCTAATATACCTATTTCCTTTTTTTGACATTCTTGTTTTGCCTTTTATAGAACTTCCAGACTCTCTTTGTATTATATCATAGCCAGCATAACTTGCTAATTGTTTGGCGGATAGGGTGTTTTCAAAGCCAAAGGTTTCGGCAATGATGGTTACAATGGTTATTAGTCCAACACCTTTTATGGTCATAAGTTTTGTTATTTTTTGCCATAGTTCTTCATCACTTTTACAAAGTCGCTCAATTTCTTTACTTATTTTTTGAATCTGTTTGTCTATTTGCTCAATGATTTTCTGATTCAAATTCAAGATAAAATCTTGGGTAAAATTAGCCTCATCTTTGCTGTGTTTTAAGTTAGAGAAACTCGTTTTCTGTTCTTGTAATTGAACATAAAAACGAGTTAAGTTTCTCAATTCCAAATAAATACCTTTTGGGGCGTGCCATACTTTATGTTTTCGTTCAATAGCCATTTGGCTCAACACTTGGGCATCGACCTTATCGGTTTTAGTTTTAATATTCAAACTCGAAAAGAAATGTTTAGATGTGTTGGGAAGTACCACATTGACTTCCAATTTCAACTTGTCAAGATGATAGGCAAGGCGTTCATAATAGACCCCAGTAGCTTCCATTAAGAAATTGACCCCTTCTATAGACTTTCCTGTTTTACGAACCCATTTCACAAATTGGTTGAAGCCAGTTTTTTCATTTTGGAAAGTCCCTACTTCGCTAAAAATTAAAGAACCATCGCTTTGCTTACTGCTTACACAGCATGTGAAAGAATCCTTGGAAATGTCGATACCTACTGATCGTTTTTGAACTTGAGTTGTCATAACATGATTGATTAAATGATGAAATTGACAATCCTCCTTCGTCTTCTCTTTTGTTTTATCCAAGCTCGAAAATACGGCTTTAAGTACTGTTCAGACTCCTGAGAATTTATGTGTACGGATCAGTTCTTTTTTGCGATGTAACATAAAGTTCATCAAGTTCGCACAAATCTCGTACACTAGTCAATAGTTGATGTTAACATACAAGCTAATTGACCATTTTGCAATTCTCAGTAAAAATAAAAGTTCGCACCCAAGCCGTTGAAGCATTAAGCAGTCGCTACCCGTTATTGGGTATGGGTTTAATGTGTTCATGGTTTGGGTTTTCCCGTCAAGCTTGGTATGCGGCTATCAAGCAAATGGAGAAGAATGTGTTTGAATTTGACTTGGTTATTGTTGAAATCAAACGGATTCGGAAGCGTATTCCTGGGATAGGCTCTGGGAAGTTGTATGAACTGATAAAACCGTTCTTTTTTTCCCATCAGTTAAAAATTGGTCGTGATAAACTACACCAATTGATGAAAAAAGAAGGTTTATTGGTCAAACGGAAGCATTATAAGGTGGTGACTACTCAGTCGGATCACTCGTATAAAAAGTACCCTAATCGGATAGGTTCTTCGTCAATTTTGGTGAAAGCCTATCTTTTACTGGTGATGACCACTCGTTTTCTGAGTAGCTCAAAACTCGCACGTCCGTACATCTGTCGCTTAATTGTTTTGAGCCTGTTGACTTGACCTTCGACTGGCCCGTTACTCCAATTGGACTCAAATCCTTGATATACAGCCTGATAGTCATTGAGGATACCTCTGGCAAACCTTTTGATATGTTCTGCCTCATCGTCTATGATATTTTTGCACCAAGGCACGAGTTTTTCACCTGTTTTATCTTTCATAAATCGTTTGAAATTTAACACCGCATTTCTAACTTTTCTGATAATAGGATTATCGTTAATCAGCTTGGCTAAATACTCTTTAGGAAGTTCATCCGACCAGTTCTTTCGGAAAGTACCTAACCAAATACTGAGTTGTTTTGAGGAATAATATTTAACTTTTACCATCTCAGGAATTACGTTTATTATCGCTTTGGGGTATCCTTGCATGAGCTCATAAACAGACTTGATTTGGTATTTAAAGCCTTTTGCTCTAATTTCTGCATAAAGATTTCTTACGTTTTGTTCTCCTTCATTCCAGCGTTGAATTAGGTAATCTTCATAGTCAAGCAGGTTATTTCGTTTCTTCCCCACTTTGGGTAGAAACAAACTCATACTCCAATACTTAAGCACCGTATTTCTCGACATTTCAAGCAGTTTGGCAATTTTTCGCTTACTGTAACCTTCCAATTGTAATTGTTTAGTCTTTAAAAATTTATCGTGGTATTTACTCATGCTTTGCACTTGGTAAAGCTCAATATTATTCTCAATTTCTACAACTGGCGGCGAATTTTCTGTCACTTCTACTGCATTTGTTGATGTTAATTCGACGGCAACTTCCTTAATACTTTGTCTTTGGGTATTCAAAAAATGTTCAAATCCTTCCGTAAGGTTGGCAAGAATGTGCCAACGGTCGGCTATTTGTACGATATTCTTGTTGGCCTCAGTAATGGCACTGGCGTAGGTTGAAGAACGGTCTCGGCTTACTATTTCAACCGATGGATATTGCTCTAACCACCTTGAGAGGGTCTTTGCTTCCCTATCGGGCAATAATTCAATCACCTTATTCTTCTCTAAATCAACGATTATTGTTCCATATTTCATTCGCTTTTTGAATGCCCAATCATCGACACCGATAATTTTAGGAGCTACAATGGTTTGGATAGGTGATTTGATAACTAATCTAAGAATGGTAGAGGCACTTATTCGTAAAAAACATAGCTTTCCTACACGATGGGCTACATTTCCACCCAATTCAAGGCCCATTGATGATAGAAGTTCATTGAGCCGTTCAAATCTTCTTGCGTAGCTTTTGAGTTGTTGTTTAAACCGTTCACTAAAAATCTTACGAATACAATCTGAATTTTCACAAAAGAATTTACGGACTTGTAAATTTATGGTAGCTATCTTTCCTGAAACGGGTAAATCGCTAATAATTCTCAAATATCGGCTATGCACTTTTGTGCTAATGCACTGACAAATAGGGCATTGGCTGGTTACTTGGCTACTAATGACATTAAGTTTTATTTCAGAGGAAGTGTAGTGAAAATCGGAAAGAATGAAATCCAGCTCAACTGGGAGAAATAATGATTGTTCCATCCGCCAAAACTAAGCTAAAAATACAGCTTTCACCAAAATTGACGAAGAACCGCCATTGTGTGCCTGTTCGAAGGATATAAAATTGAGCATCTAATACATCCCGTAAATTATATTTTCGCTTTCTTTGGTCGCTAACAATTTCTTTAATAATTTCCCAATGGGAATCGGTTATAACTTCGTAACAAGTTTGCATATCTGATAAATTTCGTCGTTTAAAAGATAACAAACCGATTCCCTTTTTTGATTAAACACTAAAATTTAAACATCTTCTAACTTTGGTTTAATCAGAACTAAAGTAAATGAAAAAGAAATTTCAAGAATTCACCGATTCTCAATGGCAAGTTATTGAGAAAATACTTAATGACCAAAGAAAGCGAAAGCATAGTTTACGGACAATTATAAATGCTATA
>JANXRS010000445.1 GCA_025356745.1 Arcicella sp. | reverse complement strand
AGTTTACACAGGTTTAAAAGCAATTTCTTCCAATGCAGGTGATTTGGTTTGTGTTTATGGAGTAATTTCGGGTGCGGGTAAATCAGGGACTTACCTTCGTATTTATAAGCAAGAAGCAAAAGATACTTGGAAAATTGTGGTTGAAATGGTGGATTTGTAAATAGTAGTAAGTTATAAATTTAAGGCTACGTATAAAAAGTAAATTCACTATTTATAATTAAAAGATTACACTTTATTTTCATTGCTTTTTACTCAATGTTTATCACTCATAATTTATAACTAAACTATGTACGCACTAACAAATGGTAAAATATTTACCTCTGAAGAAATTATTGAAAACCAAGTTTTATTGATTAAAGGTGACAAAATCAGTAAGACAATTTCCGCAGAAAATCTTGATGTTGATATTCAAGTTATTGATTTAAAGGGATTTAATGTTGCTCCCTCTTTCATGGATATTCAAATTTATGGTGGAGGAGGAAACCTCTATAATTCAAAAACTACGGAAGAAACTATCCGCAAAACCTACCTCGAAATTCGTCGGCAAGGCACGACTCATTTTCAAATTACCCTTTCATCGGTACTTTTAGATAAGATGTTAGAAGCCATTGAAGTGGCTAAAAATTACTTGAAAAACGGGGGAAAAGGTTTGGCAGGTTTGCATCTGGAAGGTCCATTTTTTAGTTTTCCAAAACGAGGTGCTCATGTAGCAGAATTTATTCGTAAGCCAACGAACGAAGAACTCAAAACTATCATTCAAGCGTGTAAGGGCCTACCTACTTACATGACTATCGCTCCCGAAGAATTTACGGAAGAACAACTAAAAACGCTTTTGGAAAGTGACATAATTATTGCCGCTGGACATAGTTCTGCCACTTACAAACAAGCCAAAAATGCCTTTCAACAAGGAATTAAACGAGTTACGCACCTTTTCAATGCTATGTCCCAGCTACAAGGTCGTGAGCCTGGTTTAGTTGGAGCGGCTTATAATTCGGAGGCTTGGGCGAGTATTATTCCAGATGGTATTCATGTGGATTTTGCCAGTATCCAAATCTCAAAAAAGATGATGGGGAAACGTCTTTTTATCATTACTGACGCTGTTACCAACGACATTTCTGGTGATTATAAATTTATTCACGCAGGCACGCATTACACCGACCTCAAAGGAACGCTTTCGGGTTCTGCCCTTACCATGATGCAGAGTGTAAAAAATTGTGTGGAGAAAGTAGAAATTTCTCTGGAAGAATCCCTTAGAATGGCTTCCACTTATCCTGCCGAAGTATTGAATTTAGACCATCGTTTAGGCAAAATAAAGCCTGATTATCAAGCAAATATGGTTATTTTTGACGATGATTTTGTGGTGAAAGGCATTGTGGAGGATGGGTGCTTGGAGTGGTTTTAACAAATAATTTCATCAAAATGATAGTACAATCTAAACAACCCAACACAGGCACTACTATTTTTACAATCATGTCAAAATTAGCCACTGATTGTGGGGCATTAAATCTGTCGCAGGGTTTTCCAAATTTTGACTGTTCTCCAAAACTTACTGATTTGGTTAATCATTACCTCAAAAAAGGAATGAATCAATACGCTCCGATGGCTGGTATTCAACCACTTCGTGAAGTTATTGCTCAGAAAGTTAGTGATTTATACCGAGTAAATTATCATCCAGATACTGAAGTGACCATTTTGTCAGGTGCTTCAGAAGCTATTTATTGTGCCATCACCGCCGTTGTTCATCAGGGTGATGAAGTTATTCTTCTTGAACCTTGTTATGATTCTTACGCCCCTGCAATTAGACTCAACGGAGGCATACCTGTATATGTAACGCTTACACCCGAAGACGATTATCGGATTGATTGGACATTGGTGAAATCCAAAATTACAGAACGCACAAAACTCATTATTCTGAATACGCCCCATAATCCAACGGGAACGGTTTTGAGCCCAGAGGATTTAACACAATTGGCTAATATTGTGAGAGATACCAATATTTTCTTGATTGGTGATGAAGTGTATGAACACATCATTTTTGATGGTCGTGAACATTGGTCTTTGCTTCGAAATTCAGTTTTGCAGGAGCGAAGTTTTATTTGTGGTTCATTCGGGAAAACCTTTCACGTTACGGGTTGGAAAATTGGTTATTGTCTTGCCCCAAAAGCTTTAACGGAAGAATTACGAAAGGTGCATCAATGGATAACATTCAGTACGGTTACGCCTATTCAATACGCTTTAGCTGATTTCCTGCGTGAACCCGATAACTATTTGTCGATTCCGATGTTTTATCAAGAGAAACGAGATAAGTTTTTGGAATGTATTAAAGACTCAAGATTTACGTATACCCCCGCACATGGAAGCTTTTTTCAATGTGTTAATTATCAAAATATTACTGATGAAAATGATTATGATTTGGCAATACGTTTAACCCGTGAAATTGGCGTGGCTAGTATTCCAGTATCCGTATTTTACAACCATAAAAATGATTACAAAACGCTCCGTTTTTGCTTTGCGAAAGATAATGAGACGCTAGAAAGAGCGGGGGAACGATTATGTAAATTGTAAAATAAAGCGTAAAGATTTAATTACCAATAAAAATAGCTTCAAATACATGAAAATCAAATACATTTTTCCAATATTATTTTTGGCAACGGCCTGTACAAAACAACCCAAATTAGAAAGCTTAAACCTTGAGAAATGGAGTGCTGACCGAGGGGGATGCAATGGCGAGCGAACAAGAAGTATTGAAAAGCTCAAATCTCTGAAACAAGAAATCAAAGGAGTCAGCTCTAATGATTTAGACGATTATTTAGGTACGCCAGACATTCAACAATTAGCCGACCGCAGTCAAAAGTACTACATTTATTTTTTGGAAAAAGGTGTCCATTGCGAGGATTTAAAACTGCATTCTGATGCTCGATCAATGTCAGTGCGTTTTAGTGCGATGGGAATGGCTACGGAAGTAACATTTCAAAGAGGAGTCCCAAGTGAATAATATAAATTCATTACAACACTCATGGCATAACTAAACGTATAAATTTGTGATATAAAAAAATTCAATGATACGGCATGAGGGAAATCTTTCTTTTCTAGGTTTAGGTGGTCGTAAACAAAAAAGCCCTCACGCACAAAGTACATGAGGGCTAAAATATTTATTTAAAGTAAGGATTGTACAATTTTGAAATACACTGAATTCACTTCTCTCTCTCCTCAATCTTTTCTGTGATTCTACGTGTCTAGAATTTTATAGGTAGCACATAAAAAGAGGCTACTTCAATTCCTTGAATTTTCGCTGGATTCCAAGCCCCCGTTTTCTTGACAACTTTAATTGCTTCAGCACTCAACGTAGGGTCTGAACTACTTGCCAGCACGTGAACTTTACTAATTTCTCCATAACGCTCAACCATAAATCTAACTAAAACGGTCTCACCTTTTGAGTTTTTTGGACGAATAATATTTTGACCAATGAATTTTTTTAAACCTTCTTGTCCACCTGAAAAAGAAGCAGGTATTTCAACATCATCATAAGTTGAATCTCTATCAACAATCATGTTTTTGAAATGTATTGCTCTGGTTTTATCTTTATCTTCGAGCGTATTTCTATCTCTATCAAAATCTAAAACACTGGCAATTAAAGCTTTGTCTTTTAAAGAAAAAGTGGTTGGGGCTAAAGCACTCTTTTGTGCTTTGCCTGACAATACTACTAAACATAGCATAGTCATCAATGTAAAGTTTTTCATAACTCTAATAAGTTTAAAATTTTAATAATAAGAAATTGGGAAGCGTAACGACTATTGGGTTGGAAAACAAGATTGTATGAATTACAAAATTGATTCGTGACTGTTATGGCGGTTATGGTCATTTATCTTATTGTGTGAAAATTTTTCTTATTCCAAAGGTGTAGCGGAATGAATAATTTCACAAAGTAAGGATTTTCAAAAAGTGTATCAACTTTTTATTTGTGATACAAAGGTATAAAATTTGAAATCATATATGCAAGATTTTTACAAAAAATATTTAATATATACCGTTGAAAAACAATGAGTTAGATACTTTAATCAGGTTGAACGCATTTAAAAATGCAATTTTGAGTTTAAAATCAATGAATAGTACAATTTTATAACTGTAATTTTGCCAGAAATAATAAATTGATGAAAATTTGAATCTGGTTTTAGGTTTATGTTAACATAAATA
>JANXRS010000436.1 GCA_025356745.1 Arcicella sp. | reverse complement strand
GACATTTTTTGTCCGTTTACGGTTAGCATATTCGAGTGCATCCAATAACGAACAGGTTCACGACCATTTGCACCTTTGGCTTGGGCAATTTCACATTCGTGGTGTGGAAACTTTAAATCCATCCCACCGCCGTGAATATCGAAACTATTACCTAAATATTTGGTACTCATGCAAGTACATTCCAAATGCCAACCTGGGAAACCTAGACTCCAAGGAGAATTCCAACGCATAAGATGTTCGGGAGCGGCTTTTTTCCAAAGAGCAAAATCAAGTGGACTACGCTTTTCGCCAACGCCATCCAAATTACGAGATTCGGATAATAAATCTTCCAAAATACGTCCTGAAAGTTTACCATATTCACCGCCTTGCTCGTTGTATTTCGCAATATCAAAATAGACTGAACCATTTGATTCATACGCTAATCCTTTGTTAATCAGCGTAACAGTGGTTTCGATTTGCTCAACCAAATGTCCCGTTGCGGAGGGTTCAATGCTCGGCGGAATAAAGTTAAATTGTTCTAAAACCTTACGAAAATCGTTGGTATAACGTTGTACAATTTCCATGGGTTCGAGTTGTTCTAACTTGGCCATTCTCCCAATTTTGTCTTCACCTTCGTCACCATCACCTACTAAATGCCCTACGTCTGTAATGTTTCGGACGTAGCGAACTTTGTAACCCAAATGCGTCAAATAACGATTAAGGACATCAAAAGTCATGAATGTACGAACATTACCCAAGTGTACATAGTTATAAACCGTTGGTCCGCAAACGTACATTCCCACGTGTGGGGCGTTTAAAGGGGTAAACAATTCTTTTTCTCGGCTGAGGGTATTGTATATTTTTAATGGTTGCATTTATTCGGTTATTTGATATTTTTCTTTTACAAAATTGATAAATTCTTCTACCATAAGTATGGCTTTATCAATTTCTTCTTTTCCTATTTCTGCTTCGGGTTCATAATCGGCAATTTGCCTTTCGGTGAATAAAAAATTTAAGTATTTCCCGAATTTTTGTGGAATTATTTGAGTTTTTATAAAAAATCTGTTGAACTCACTATTTAGTCCTGAATGAGTTTTAACAACTATGCCTTTAGAAACCAAAATGCCTTTTGCCATGTAAAAATAGGCATAATAACATCGGTTCATGGCTCCTCTGTATCGTTCATTTTGAGCCAAAAACTTGGCATCCCCAAAAGTATCTAAGGCTAAATCAAGACTATCTTTAATATTTTCATCCATAAACGGTGATACCTTCTTTCTTAACAAATTGATAAAAAGCTTTTGTGGCAAGCTCAAATTTCTTTTTTGAAGTTGCAAACATGGAGACCAAGATGTCGTGTTTGAGAGTTAAATCATAAACTTCATCATTGGTATCAAAAAGTTCTTTTATAGCTCTTACCTCTTCATCATTCAACAACACCAAAAAATCAATATCCGATTCTTCGTTAAAATCTCCACGGGCATACGAACCGTAGAGAATTATCTTCGACAGGCGGTCACCATAATGATTTTTCATAGTTTCCGTAAAATCTTTTATGATAAGTGCTTTATCTACCATCGTGTTAAGATTTAGTTTCTTTTACAAAACTAACAAAAGTATAACGGAAAGAGATAATTTTCGTTCCAAAATACGTATTTCCAAAAAGATTCAAACCAAGTTGCTTAAATCAGTTAATAAAAAGGTTCAAAAATTTTCGCTTGAACCTTTAAAAATACATTCAATTTTTCTATCGTTCTGTTAAACTCCTCCACAACCATTCGGCTGGTTCATATTGAAAATAGTGAAATCCTATACTTTAAGAAGATTGGATGTTTATTAATAAGATGCCAAGTACAACAATTTTTGAACGAGAGGTTGGTGCCAATTTTACTTAGTTACTACTTAGTTACTTTCAAAGGTAACCAAGTTAACCTCCCTCAGATTTCCTCAAAATCCCTTATCTTTACAAAAAATAAATCCCAAACCACCATGACAATTATTGAAGTCGCTGACGATAAAAAACTTCAACAAGAATTTCTTTTATTACCCGTAAAACTATACACCGAAGATGCTAACTGGATTCGTCCGCTCGACCAAGATATTGAGCATACTTTCGACCCCAAAAAAAATAAATATTTTAAACACGGTGAGGCAGTTCGTTGGATTTTACAAAATTCAGAAGGCGAAACCATCGGACGTGTTGCGGCTTTTATTAACTATGAAACTGCCAATAAAGAAGATCAACCTACGGGTGGAATGGGCTTTTTCGAGTGTGTTGAGGATAAATCAGTCGCTTTTTTGTTGTTTGAAACTTGTAAAAGCTGGTTAGCTTCAAAAGGTATGGAGGCGATGGATGGACCCATTAATTTTGGCGAAAGAGATTCATTTTGGGGTTTAATGATAAAGGGCTGGCAATATGAACCAACCTACAAAATGCCGTGGACGAAACAATATTATATCTCATTTTTCGAGAACTTCGGATTCAAAGATTACTTCCAACAATATATTTATGTTTCTCCAATTCGGGCAGCCTCAGTAATGGATACCGTGGAGGACAAAGCTCGCAAGGTTTATGCCAATGCTGATTATAGTTTTAGAAGCATTGAAAAGAGCAAATTAACCAAATATGGAGAGGATTTTAGAACGATTTTCAATGAGGCTTGGGCAAAATTTCCAGGCGTAAAAGAAATGAATGCTGAACAGGCGAAGAGTTTAGTAAATACGATGAAACCCATCATCGACGAGCAACTTACTTGGTTTGCCTACGCAGGAGAACGTCCGATTGCCTTCTTTATCGTTATCCCAGATATTAATCAAATCGTCAAGCACTTAAATGGAAAATTTGGGGTTTGGGAGAAATTGAAATTCTGGCTTTTGCTTCAACGTGGAGTCATTAATCGCACTTGCGGAATAATTTTTGGAGTCGTTCCTGATTTTCAAGGCAAGGGTATTGAATCGGCAATTGCCCTGCGTTTTCGTCAAGCTGGACGAGACAATCCTCATTATCAATACGACACAATTGATATGAATTGGGTTGGCGATTTCAACCCAAAAATGAACCGTTTTGTCTCTCAATTGGGTACCTCAAGAGATAAAGAATTTATTACTTATCGTTATCTTTTTGATAGAACTAAGGAATTTAAACGCTGTCCGAGAGTGGGGTAAATTATTTGGAAC
>JANXRS010000426.1 GCA_025356745.1 Arcicella sp. | reverse complement strand
TTTTAAGAAAGAAGGAGAATTAACTTTCTTAAGAAACCAACAAAAACTTACCATAGAAATTGCTGATAATGATGCAGAAACAACGCAGGGACTTATGTTTAGGCGTTCAATGCCCGATAGTTGCGGAATGATTTTTATCATGAAAGAAAATGAACCGCACAGCTTTTGGATGAAAAATACCTATATTCCTTTAGATATTATTTTTTTAGACGAATCCAAGAAAATCGTAACCATTCAAGCCAATACAACGCCTTTTTCAGAAGCCGAAGTACCTTCTTATGAAAAAGCAAAATTTGTCTTAGAAGTTAATGCGGGCTACTGCAAACGGAAAGGAATTGAGAAAGAGGATATAGTGAAATGGTGAAAATAGGGGTGAAATTTAACATTTCACCCCTATTTTTTTAGAATAAATAGTAAGCTCCAAGACTTGAGAAATTTGAAATATTTCCATTAACTGACAAACCATAATTTCTTGAGTCATATCTATCTGTTGTTGTTTGGGTGTCATAAACAACTCCCAAACTTCCAACTGACATACTTAAAAGAAAATTATTTTTTACTTGATATACAAAATTAAGCGGTACAATCCTTAGCCCAATGCCAAAACCGCTTACTTTACCAGTAGAATATGTAGGATTTGTTGACTCTGTCGAACCAAAAGTCCCATGGACGTTAAACGTAGTATTCGGAGCAAAATAAAATTGATCGAAAATCTTTATAAATTTTCCAAATTGAACAACTGGACCTACTTTGTAAGTAGACTTTGTGTAATTTGTAGCAACCCCTCCATAGGACGATGGAGAAGTTGAACTGGTAACTCCAAATTCAAAACCATAAGCTGTATAAGTATTATTTTCCCTAATTTTACCTGTTAAAAAAGTGGCATTTAAGATAAAATCACTATTGCCAGAATTAGGTGAAGCTGAAGTAGTATTTCCTGTCAAATACATTGAAAGATTTCCGCTGTAAATTCGTTTTCCAGCAAATTCCTGAGCAAATAACGAAGCGAATGACAAGCAAAAAAGTGCGAAAGTGAAGGTGATTTTTTTCATGATGTGTGTTTCTTTAAGCGTTTTAACGTATAACAATATTAAGCTATTCTACTCTTAAAAAACCATTTCATCTATTAAATCTTTTTACTTAATTTCAACCTCAAAACTCACATCAACATCAGTACTTCCCAACGTGAAAGAACCATTTTTAATTGGCTTCCCTCCCACTGGTGGTTGATGGTGAAGCACTACCTGTAATTTCCCCGTTCCTGCACTCATAGTCATTGCCGATGCTGCCAATCCTACATTAAATCCACGAGAATCTTTATCCGTTGGAGTAACCATTAATAACGTTGCGGGCGTTGAAACAAACTCAAAAAGATGTTCGTCTTTTTTCGACTGAATATCGTTAGTGGTATTGACAATTGGCGTTTTTGATTCATCCAAAATCTCTAATGATACTGTATAAATTTTATTCGGTTTTAGCGAAATTTTATCAATCACTGGGGGATTTCCACCCGCTCCATCCAAGTCTTTAAAGGCAAATGAAGTAGTTATTCCACTTTCGGTAAATTTCAAGCGGACCGTTGTGATTAGCTCATTATCTTCTGTGGGAGAAGGTTCATCTTTCTTACAACCCACCACTAATGACGTTGCTAAAAGTGACATCAAAAAAATCTTTTTAGTCGATTTCATTATTTTACAGTTTAGTATTATGCAATATTGTTGCAAATATAATTAGCAAATTTTCACGAACGCAATACTGTTGCAAATATATTTTTACCAGCGTGAAAAATGGTTGTGTTTATAGAATGGGTTATATTTGTTTTTGGATCGTAATTTTATAGACAAAATGATTAGAGTACCTTCCCTCATACACGCTGGCGAATTTCAGTCCTTGAAAATTCAGGATATGACTTTTGTGGCGTACCGAAATCAAGACCCACCGCTTAAAAATGAGGTTTTTTTTGAAGAACACGCCGTGATTTTTGTCTTGGAAGGCGAAAAAAAATTCGTATCTCCTACCCAAACTATTCACGTGCGGAAAGGAAATATTGTTTTTATTCGGAGAGGATATTATTTGATGCAGGAAACAATTGACACCAATTATAGAAGTCTGGTTTTCTTTTTCAATGAAAAATTACTAAAAGAATTTGTTGGACAACATCTGGAATTATTTGATAATTCTTTGGTCAGAAATGAAGAATTATCAACACTTCTTGTCTTTGAAATTACAGAAAGTTTAAACAAATTTACCGAATCAATTTTCCCTTATTTTAACCTTAAAACGCAATATTTGAATCATTTTTTACGGTTAAAATTACACGAATTATTACTTCACATCCTCGAAATTGATGTCTCTGGACAATTTAAAAACATTTTATTTAGTTTATACAAAGGTGAAAAAGTTGATTTAGACTATTTAATGCAATCTTACTACTTAAAACCTCTTTCCTTAAATGAACTTTCAAGACTTTCTGGGCGAAGTCTCTCTGCTTTTAAGCGTGATTTTCAAGAAAAATTTGATACCTCCCCCGCTCTTTGGATTAAGAACAAACGGCTTGAGCATGCAGGTTTACAATTAGAAAATACGCATAAAAACGTCTCAGAAATCAGCATGGAAATCGGTTACGAAAGTATTTCGCATTTTATAAAGGCTTTCAAAGAGAAGTTTGGAAAAACACCAGGAAAAAATTTGTAGCACGTACAGCCTTGTCCGTTGTTTTATTCCTATTTTTGTAGGTAAAATCACGGACAAGGCTGTCCGTAATACAATTTCATTAACATGATTGCAACTCAAAACCTAACCTTCGCATACACGCCCGAAAAGCGTTTTGACTTCCCCAATTTTTCCTGTGCCGACCGTGAAACAATACTTATTTTAGGGAAATCTGGTAAAGGGAAAACAACTTTTCTGCATTTGATGGCACTTTTATTAAAACCTACGGGTGGAAATATTCAAATAAATAATCAAGAAATCAGTCAATTATCGGTAAGTCAAGCGGCAAATTTTAGGGCTAAAAATGTGGGAATTATTTACCAAAAACCCCACTTTGTTCACTCGCTTTCAGTGATAGATAATTTGTTGTTAGCCAATTATTTAGCGGGTAAAAATCAAGCTAAACAATTGGCTCAACAATTGGCTGAAAGTTTGGGTTTTTCAGAACATTTATTAAAAAAAACAACGCAACTTTCACAAGGCGAACAACAACGAGTAAGCATCGCAAGGGCATTGATGAATAAGCCTTCGGTGATTTTGGCGGACGAGCCTACATCGAGTTTGGATGATGATAACTGTATGAAAGTTATTGATTTATTAAAGAAACAAATCCAAGAAATTGGAGCCAGTTTGGTCGTCGTTACGCATGACCAAAGATTGAAAGAGGTGTTTGAGAAAAGAATTGAATTATAAAAAGCTCTCGGCAGTCAGCTTTCGGCAATCGGACTTCGATTTTCAGTAAATGAGAATTTTAATTTATAAAGTAAATGGATAATTTATTGCTAAAAGCTGACAGTTTCTTGCTGAAAGCCGAAAACCCCAATATATGAACTTACTAAAAATATCAACCAATAATTTAAAAGACAAGCCTTTAACAACTTCCCTAAGCATTTTATTAATGGCTCTGGGAATTGCGATTATCTCCTTATTACTCTTGGCGGGCAAACAAATTGAGGAGAAATTTACTCGTAACGTTGCAGGGATTGACATGGTTGTGGGGGCAAAAGGAAGTCCACTCCAATTGATTTTAGCGAGTATTTATCAGATAGATTCGCCAACTGGGAATATTTCTATGGAAGAAGCAAATCGCCTAACTCGTAGCCCATTAGTAAAATCCACGATTCCCCTTTCAATGGGAGATAGTTATCAAGGATACAGAATTGTAGGTTCAAATGAAAAATATTTAGCCCATTTTCAAGCGGAATTTGCAACGGGAAAAGTGTTTTCAAAAACAATGGAAATTGTAATTGGAAGTAAAGTAGCTAAGAATTTAAACTTGAAGATTGACGATGTTTTTTCTTCGCAACATGGTTTTGATAAAGAAGGACAAGCTCATAAAGAAAAGCAATTTAAGGTTGTGGGAATCTTAAAAACGACTAATTCTGTGCTTGACCAATTGATGATTACGCCTTTGGAAAGTGTTTGGGCAGTGCATGAAGAACACCACGAAGAAGAGGCTGGAAAGGGTGCAAATGTTTTGAAATTATTGGAAGATGATAGCGTAAGGGCGAATAGCATTCGCCCAGTTCAGGAGGATTCAAAGGAAATTACTTCATTATTAGTAAAATTTCGAAATCCAGTAATGGGTATGATGATGGCGAGAAGTATTAACCAAAATTCTACCTTACAAACTGCTACACCAGCCATAGAAATTAACCGATTATTTGCCTTATTGGGCGTAGGCGTTGATGCTTTAAAATGGATTGCCTTAGTGATAATTATCGTGTCGGGATTGAGCGTTTTTGTATCTTTGTATAATTCCTTGAAAGAACGAAAATACGAAATGGCTTTGATGCTTTCGATGGGAGCAAGTCGAACAAAATTATTTTTGTTATTGTTATTAGAAGGATTAATAATCAGTGTGATAGGCTTCGTAATAGGTATATTTTTGAGTAGATTGGGACTTTGGATTATGTCAAAAAATGTTGAACAAAATTTTCATTACGACTTCAACGTTTTATCTTTGCTAACAGAAGAATTTTACTTATTTTTAGGGGCATTATTGATTGGCTTATTGGCAGCAGCCATTCCATCATTAGGCATTTATAACATCAACATTTCAAAAACATTAGCGGATGAATAGTTCGCAATTATCAGTTTATACAACCATAAATACATGAAAATCAAAACATTACTACTTTTAGGTTTGATAATTTCAACCTTTATTTCAGCAAAAAATGCTCCTGCTGAAAAACTAACTTGGGATATGTTGAAGGATGTTTCTTTCAAGAAAAAATGGTATGCTCAAGAATCTATTTTTATGCTTTATCCAACTTTTGGAGTCCCTTTGAAGAAGTTGGAAAATAAAGAAGTCATTATTAAAGGTTACGTAATTCCAGTGGACGTATCAACAAATATGTATGTATTATCGGCATTTCCATACAGCCAATGTTTCTTTTGTGGAGGTGCAGGACCTGAATCAGTAATGTCTTTGAAACCTTTAAAAAGCGAAGTCAGAAAGTATAAAACCGATGATATGCACACTTTTAAAGGCAAATTAAAATTAAATGCCGATGATATTTATGAGATGAATTATATCTTGGAAGAAGCGGATATGATTGAATAAGTTTTACAGTAGAAATGATAAAAATGGAGTACAGAAGAATGTAGAAATCTATTTTTACATTCCTCCGTACTCCATTTTTTTATTCTTCTATTTTGACTTCTTAAGGTCATTTTGGGTAGCTTTTCTGTGCATAAGACAACGATTTTTTAAAAATATAAATAATCTTATTTCCGTACCTTTACAAAATATTTAATTTTCATCTCTTCAAATTTAATCCATGAGTTTATTAGCAATTGGTTCGGTGGCTTTTGATGCCATTGAAACGCCCAGAGGAAAAACAGACAAAATTATTGGTGGTGCTGGGACATTTATCTCATTATCAGCATCTTACTTCAAAACCTCTATCAATTTAGTAGCGGTTGTAGGGGAAGATTTTCCACAAGAATATATTCAACTCCTTCAAGATAAGGGCGTTGATACAACTGGTTTACAAATCAAAAAAGGTGAAAAATCCTTCTTTTGGTCGGGTCGTTATCATAATAATATGAATTCTCGTGATACTTTAGTTACGGAATTAAATGTATTGGGTACTTTCGATCCAATCATCCCTGCGGAATATCAAGATTGTCAGTATTTAATGTTGGGAAATCTTACACCAGCGGTTCAAAAAACGGTTATTGATCGTTTACAAAATCGGCCTAAATTGGTAGTAATGGATACCATGAATTTCTGGATGGATATTGCGATGGACGATTTGAAAGCTGTCTTAAAAATGGTTGATGTTTTGTGTATTAATGACGAAGAAGCTCGCCAACTTTCAGGGGATTATTCGTTGAAAACTGCCTCAAAAACAATTATGGCAATGGGTCCTAAAACCTTAATTATTAAAAAAGGAGAACACGGAGCTTTGCTATTTCAAGGGGATAAGATGTTCTTTTGTCCAGCTTTGCCATTGGAAGATGTTTTTGACCCAACGGGTGCGGGTGATACGTTTGTGGGTGGATTTATTGGTTATTTAGCAAAAACGGATGATATTTCTTTTGAAAATATGAAACGTGGTATTGTATATGGTTCGGCAATGGCTTCTTTCTGTGTAGAGAAATTTGGGACGGAGCGTTTGATGAATTTGTCAGCGACAGAATTAGCCGATAGAGTAGCCGAGTTTAAAGAATTAGCTGGTTTTGATGTGTAATTAAAAAATAATTAATGAGGAAGAGAATAGTTAATAGTTTAAGGTGAAGATAACTATCCATTTTTGGATAAATTTATTCAATTTTTACTATTAACTATTCTCTAATAACTACAAATTATTCTATACTCCCCCCGAAATAAAATTCTGCAAATGATTAATTGTATCCTTCTGATCTTCAATGATATAACGAACAAGATCGCCCATCGAAACTAAGCCAACTACGTGATTATCCGCTAAAACAGGGAGATATCGAATGTGTTTATCCGACATTAATTCCATACATCTTTCAATGGTATCTTCAAATTTTACAGTTGTAGGATTTATCTGCATAATTTCTGAAACCAGCGTATTGTACGAGTGTTTTCCTTTCACAATCACCTTTTGAGCATAGTCTCTTTCTGTAACAACACCTACAAAACTATCCTGCTTATAAACAACCAAAGCTCCAATATTTTTTTGAACCATGATTTCCAAGGCATCGTAAACTGATTTTGATGCATCAATTACCGTAACAGTATTGCCTTTTTGATAAATAAGATTGGATACTTTTTTCATAACAGATTAGTTTTTAGTTTTTTTGGAAGTAAAATTTATACATATTATTTGATAAATGCAAATAATATTACAATTACACCTGAAATACGCCAACCTTAAAATCTTTCGTAATTGGAGCATGATTTGCCGCTTCAATTCCCTTTGAAATCACTTTTCGAGTATCCAAAGGCTCAATAATTTCATCCACCCACAATCTTGCTGCTGCATAATAGGGCGTTGTCTGAACATTGTATCTGTCCATAATTTCCTTCAAAATTTCGTCTTCTTCTTCTTTCGTTAATTCTTTTCCCTTGGCTTTCATAGAGGCAATTTGCGTTTGTAAAAGCGTTTTTGCCGCTTGTTCCCCTCCCATCACCGCAATTTTTGCTGAATGCCAAGCATAAATAAAACTCGGATTATACGCCTTTCCACACATGGCATAATTACCTGCACCGTAAGAGTTTCCGATAATTATTGTGAATTTTGGGACAATAGAATTTGAAACCGCATTTACCATTTTGGCTCCATCTTTCGTAATTCCAGAATGTTCCGACCGACTGCCAACCATGAAGCCTGTGACATCCTGCAAAAAAACCAAAGGAATTCTTTTCTGGTTACAATTCATGATAAATCGAGCAGATTTATCGGCTGAGTCATTATAAATCACTCCCCCAATTTGTACTTCTCCTTTGGCACTTTTTACTACCATTCGCTGATTTGCCACAATGCCAACTGCCCAACCGTCAATGCGTGCGTAACCACAAATGATGGTTTTACCATAATCTTTTTTGAATTCATCGAACTCAGAATTATCCACCAAACGCTCAATAATTTCGAGCATATTATAAGGTTTTGTCCTCAATGCTGGAAAAATATCTAAAATTTCTTCAGGATTTTTTGTCGGTAGATGTGGTTCTGTACGGTTGAATCCTGCATTTGGCATTTCTCCCATCTTACCAATCGTTCTTTTGATATGGTCTAAACATTCCTGTTCGGTTTTGAATTTATAATCAGCAATTCCTGAAATTTCAGTATGTGTAACCGCTCCACCTAAAGTTTCTGCATCAATATTTTCACCCACAGCGGCTTTCACTAAATAAGGTCCAGCTAAGAAGATAGAACTTTGTCCTTCAACCATTAAGGTTTCATCCGACATAATGGGTAGATATGCCCCACCCGCAACGCAACTCCCTAAAACGGCTGAAATTTGGGTTATTCCCATGGCACTCATGAGCGAATTGTTGTAAAAAACTCGCCCAAAATGCTCACGGTCAGGGAAAATTTCGTCTTGCATGGGTAGGAAAACCCCCGCACTATCCACTAAATAAATAATGGGTAAATGGTTTTGCATGGCAATTTCTTGGAAGCGTAAATTTTTTTTTCCTGTTATTGGAAAATAGGCCCCTGCCTTCACAGTTTGGTCATTCGCCACAATAACACATAGTCTATTAGATACGTAACCCAAGCCACCAACTGTTCCGCCCGCAGGGCAACCACCGTGTTCGGCATACATTTCATAACCCACGAAGGCCCCAATTTCTAAGAATTCAGTATTGTCATCAATTAAATAATTAATGCGTTCACGGGCGATTAGTTTGCCTCGTTCGTGTTGTTTTTGGATATTTTTGAGTCCCCCACCTAATTTGATGGTTTCTAAACGTAGCTTTCTTTCTTCCAAAAGGATTTGGTGAGCGGTTTGATTTTGGTTGTTCATAGTTTTTTGAAGATTGTTGTGAATTTATGCAAGATAAGTTTTTTCTGGAAATGTATTTTATTTCTATTGGATTTTCATAGGTTTCAACGTGGATATTCTTTTGATAAATAACTGGAAATAATAATGACTTATAAGGCTTAAATGCTTATTTTTGATTTCTGAAAGGCATATTACGGACAACCTTATCCGTAGTAGAAATAAATTGATTACCTATCTGCGGACGAGGCTGTCTATAATACAAATACATGAGTCCAAACGAATTTTTATCCAAACTTTATAAATACGAAATTAAAATTCGCAAGGCGGTAACTTCGCAAATGAGGGGAAATTTCCATTCTATTTTTAAAGGTTCTGGCTTGGAATTCAGTGACTTACGACTCTATCAATACGGTGATGATGTTCGCCTAATTGACTGGAATACCTCCGCCAAAGGACATGGAACTTTTATAAAAATATTCAAAGAAGAAAAAGAACAAACGGTGTTTTTTGTAGTAGATGTGAGTGCTTCGCAAAACGTAGGACGTTCCGACCGTTCAAAATTAGATACAGTCAAAGAGATTTGTGGGGTCTTGACTTTATCAGCAATCAAGGAAGCCAGTCACGTAGGATTATTGTGTTTTTCAGACCAAAAGGAGAAATATATCAAGCCAGCAAATACCTTAAAACACGGTTATAGGACGATTTTAGAGCTTTTTAAACTCAAAACCGAATCGACAGGAACGAATATAAAAAAGATGATTTTGTTTACTTTAGATGTGTTGAAACGGAGGAGTTTGGTAATTTTGGTATCTGATTTTATTGATACAGGTTATGAAGAAAACCTGAAAGCTCTTGCCCGAAGACACGATTTAATTGTGATTCATTTATACGACCAACGAGAAACCAATTTACCCCGTTTAGGCATTATTCCTGTATTTGATACGGAAAGTAGAAAAACAATTTGGGTCAATGCTTCCTCCAATTGGTTTAGGAACAGAATGAAGAATTTATTTGAGAAAAATTCGGAACAATTAGACCACATTTGTAAGCAAAACCGAGCGAACTATTTAGCCATTGATGCCTCGGAGGATTATGTGCCGAAGTTAATTAAATTGTTTAAGGTCAGGAAATAGAGATATAAAAAATAGAAAATTAGAAATATGATTGAAAATTATCGTTTTATTGACCTTTTTGCGGGTATTGGAGGATTCAGAACAGGTTTTGAGAGGGCTGGTTTTGAATGTGTGTTTACGTCTGAAATTGATTCAGCTTGTCAGGAGGTTTATGAAAATAACTTTGGAGATAAACCATTTGGAGATATTACTAAAATTGACCCACAGGATTTACCAGATTTTGAAGTTTTATTGGCTGGGTTTCCTTGCCAGCCTTTCAGTATTTCAGGTAGAAAGTTAGGTTTTGAGGATACTAGAGGCACTTTGTTCTTTAATATTTGTCAAATCATTAAAGAAAAACAACCCGAAGTCGTGGTTTTAGAAAATGTCAAACATTTGATTCATCACGATGGAAAAAGGACTTTCAAGGTCATAATTAATGCCTTAAAAGAATTAGGCTATAAAGTGAGTTATCAAATTTTGAATGCAAAAGATTTTGGTGTGCCTCAAAATAGAGAACGAATTTTTATTATTGCTTCCAAATATAAGATTTTTGACTTTGGACAATTAAAGAAAAAATACCCTCCTCAACTTCGTGATTTCTTAGATAAAGAAGGCGATTTTGAAGTATTAGATGAAAGTGAATACACATTAATCGAAAATTTGAGACAGCAAGAAACGGGACTTTTATTTGCGGGTTATAGAAATAAAGGTACTTGGCGAAATGGCGTTAGACCCAATACAGAACACCTTTCAAGGGTTCATCGACAGCCAAATAGGATTTATTCGGTTGATGGTGTTCATCCAACAATTCCTTCTCAGGAGACATCGGGTAGATTTTTTGTGTATATTCCCGAACAAAAATTAGTTAGAAAATTAACCATCAACGAATGTTATCGTTTGATGGGTTATCCAGAAAATTTCAAACGACATAAACGTTTATCCGAAAATTATAGACAAGTAGGAAACTCCGTAGCTATTCCTG
>JANXRS010000395.1 GCA_025356745.1 Arcicella sp. | reverse complement strand
CTGGTTTTAGGTTTATGTTAACATAAATACTTCATTTTTAGGTTTTATCTTAAATTGAATCTTTTTTCATTATCCAAAATAAGCTCAATTTGTATTTTTCCAAGCAGTTTTATTGTACTTTTAAATGCGTTGAACCTGAAGCAGATTAAAAATTATTGGAAAGGCGAATTATACCAATAAGCAGAGTGATAATTTGCCCGCAGCAGGTTACAATAATCAATCTCTCATGTATTTTTTGATGATAGGAACAGCACCAAACATAAATCCAGCATGGTTTAATCCTTATTGGCAATCTGGTTTAGAAGGTGTACAACAGCGTAGTCCTTTCAATCCTGGTCCTGATAATCCATATCTGGGAATGAATGAGATGTTGAATAAAATGAACAAACACGGATTTATCGGTAATATTTCAGCCAATTACCAGATTTCTGATAAATTTGACATCATGGTTAGAAGTGGTTTGGATATGTCTTTTGAATATCGTTCGCAACAACGTCCTTTCAGCATGACTAAATATCCAAGAGGAATGTTTAGAGAACAAAACGTTTTCAGTTACGAATCTAATACGGACTTTTTGTTAAACTACAAGGATAAAATTAAAGATAAAATTACGGTAAAAGCTTCGGTGGGTGGTAATGCAATGAATCAAACGTATGATTTTGCAGGTTTATACGCCGACCAATTAGCCCAGCCAGGAATCTATCAAATTTCCAATAGTTTAGACCAAGCCGTTGCTGACCCACTAAAAACTCGTAAGGCAATCAATAGTGTTTACGCTACAACACAATTTGCTTTTGACGAAATGATTTTCTTGGATTTTACGGGTAGAAATGATTGGTCGAGTACACTTCCTTTCGTTAATAATTCATTTTTCTATCCTTCGGTTAGTTCAAGTTTTTTATTGAATGAATTATTCAAAGTACCCGAATCTATTTCATTTGCGAAAGTTCGTGCTTCTTGGGCTCAAGTAGGTAATGATACTCGTCCCTACCAAACAGTACGTTATTATGACCGAATTTACAGCAATAATTTCACCAACCCTTCAACTTTATTCAATGCTAATCTTAAACCTGAAATTACATCAAGTTATGAGTTTGGTTTAGATTTGCGTTTGTTCAAAAACCGTGTTGGCTTAGATGTTGCATTTTATAACAATGATAGTCGCAACCAAATTTTGGCCATACCGCTCGACCCTACTTCAGGATTCTCGAATGCCCTCATTAACGCAGGTTTAATTAATAGTAAAGGTGTAGAAGTGAAATTAACGGGTAAAATCGTCAATAATTCCAATTTTAAATGGAACTCTACCGCAATTTGGTCGCAAAACCGTAGTTACGTGCGTGAATTAGCGGAAGGCATTACCAACCAAACCATTTATAGCCATAATGGTAATGTGACCATCGAAGCCCGTGTGGGTGGCTTAATGGGCGATATGTACGGTCGTGGTTTCCAACGTTCTCCTGACGGACAAATTGTTTATTCATCCACTGGATTGCCAGCACAACTTGACCCTACCGTTAAAAAATGGGGAAATGCTTTTGCCGATTGGAAAGCAAGTTGGTCGAATGAATTTATGTATCAAGGACTTAAGTTAAGTGTTTTATTGGACGGTCAAATGGGTGGAAGTATGTACTCACAAACCAATCATAAGAACAACACGCTTGGAAAAACCCAAGTAACACTCCCTGGAAGGGAAGGTGGAATTATTGGCAATGGTGTTGTTTTGCAACCCGATGGGGCGTATAAACCCAATACAGTTAAAGTTGCTGCGAGTGCTTACTACGACAATTACTATCAAATTAGTAATGCAGAAGTAAACATTTTTGATGCCTCATTTTTGAAAATCAGAGAGGTTCGTTTCGAGTTTAGTTTACCACAAAGTTTGTTAAGTAGAATCGGTGTTCGTCAAACAAGCGTGGCTGTGTTTGGGCGTGATTTATTCAATTTTACTAAATTCCCTGGTTTCGACCCAGAAGGCGGTAATCTTAATAATGGAACCTTAACGCCTGGTGTGGAGCTTGCACAGTTTCCATCAACAAGAAGCATGGGAGTAAACTTGACATTCAAATTTTAATTTAAAAGTATTTCAAAAATGAAAAATAAATTCAAATATATAATTCCAATTTTAGTAATGTGGTCACTTATCACTTCATGTACTAAAAATTTTGAAGAAATCAATGTAGACCCAAATCGTCCCGAAAAGGTTAATCCTGGGGTGATTTTAGGGCAAATGCAGTACCGAATTATTAATAATTCAGTTACCGCAGCCCGTGGTTTTACGCACGAATTAATGCAGATTGATGCTCCACGTGCCAGTACGAGTGGATTAGGATTGCACCGTTATGTTGTAAATCCTGGTGCGGGTGTTTGGAATAGTTTTTACCAAAACCTGACCGATGCTGAAGATATTTATTCAATTGCTGACCGACTTAAAGAAAATAATTATAAAGCGATTGCCTTGGTTTATAAATGCTGGGCTTATTCAATTTTAACGGATTTATACGGTGACGTACCGTATTCACAAGCCATAAAAGCAACGGAAGGTAATTTCAAACCCTCTTTCGATAAACAAAAAGACATTTACACCCAAATTCTAAGAGATTTAGAAACGGCAAATGGTTTATTTGATGACACCAAAATATTACCGTACGGTGGTGACCTAGTTTACAATACGAGCGTTTTAACTGGAGATAAAAATATTGGTATTCAACGTTGGAAAAAATTTACCAATTCACTCCGATTAAGATTATTATTGAGGTTATCTAAAAAAGAGGGTGAATTAAAAATTAAAGACCAAATTACTGCCATTTTAGCTGATGCTGTGAAATATCCTACTTTTACAACTAATTCCGACGATGCTATATTCCGTTACCCAGGTACATTTCCCTATTTTAATCCCTATTATAACGCTCGTACTTTGGATTGGAGAGAAGGAACGTATTTTACTGAATTTTTCTTAAATCCGATGAATGCCAGTGCCGATCCACGTCGTGCCATTTGGGCAATTCCTGTTATGGTAGGCGGTGTTTCAACCTTCCGAGGCATTCAAAGTGGTTATCCAACAACGTTGGAATACGTAGTCGGTCAAAATTCAAGTTATACCGATGCACTCAAAACGCTTCCTCAATTAGGGGTCATGATGACTTTAGCTGAAGTAGAATTTATCAAAGCTGAGCTTTCTCTCAAAGGATATATCACGGGTAAAATGCCAAAGGCTCATTATGAAGCTGGAATTTCGGCTTCGATGATACAATGGGGAGCCGTTATGCCTGCTACTTTTTTGACTCAAAAAAGTATTGTGTACGATGCAACGGTTGCCTCTGAAAAGCAGTTAGAACAAATTATGCTACAAAAATATTACGCTTACCTTTTTGTAGATTATCAAGCATGGTTTGAAAAACGTAGAACTGGATATCCAGTTCTGCCCCGTGGTGCGGGTATTCCGGCCGAGAATAAATTTCCCAGCCGTGTGCCTTATCCAACCTATTTACAATCGCTTAATCCTGAAGGGGTGGCGGGTGCTACCGTTTCGATTGGCGGAGATAATAGCAACACGAAAGTATGGTGGGAAAAGTAAATTATTATCATAAATTTATTATAAACGCTGGTAGGTTCTTGGTATCTCACCAGCGTTATACATTTAAAACTCGATCAAATGAAACAAATTTTTAATCTCATATTATTGCTGTACTCCGTGGCAACTTACGGGCAAACTTTAAATACTCAGCTTGAAAGTCGCCGAGTAATGTTGCCCAATGGCTGGTCGCTGACTCCTGCGGGGCGTTCGCTTGAAGTGGGTGATTTACCGCTAAATATGGCGGTTTCTTCCTCTCAAAAATTAATGGCAGTCACAAATAATGGGCAAGGCAAGCAAACGATTCAGCTAATTGACACAAAAACTGAGAAAATTCTGGATAACGTAGAAATTCCAAAATCTTTTTATGGATTAAAGTTTAGCCGTGATGAAAAAAGCCTTTATGCTTCGGGCGGTAATGACAATTGGATTCTGAAATATGCCATTGTCGAGAATAAACTTATCCTTAATGATAGCTTGATTTTGGGTAAAAAATGTTTACTACTGGACATACAGGAGTTTTCCCTGATCAGCATTTTTAAAAATGTCGTTTAATAAGCCAATGAATCTTTTCAAGGACCAAATTTTAGCTTTGATGATTGAAATCCCTTGCCTGAAATATGAAGTTGCCAACCGAG
>JANXRS010000286.1 GCA_025356745.1 Arcicella sp. | reverse complement strand
TATGTTAACATAAACCTAAAACCAGATTCAAATTTTCATCAATTTATTATTTCTGGCAAAATTACAGTTATAAAATTGTACTATTCATTGATTTTAAACTCAAAATTGCATTTTTAAATGCGTTCAACCTGTTTTTTTATTAAAATCAAGGATTATGATAGATAGTTTAATTTTAAATTATTGTAAATCATTTACCTTAACTTTGTAAAAATGAACGAAAAAATAAACCATACTTTCCAAGGAAAAATCTGGAATACCACTTTCGGAAGTGATTATTGCGTTTTAGAAATTAGAGATGAAACAACTCGTCAGGTAAGTTTTTCTTGTATTAACCTATTGACAGGAAATATTTTATGGGAAAATTTAAGACCTGAAAAATCATGGTGGTTAAGTTTAGTAGGAATTTTTGATAAATTCTTATTTGTACATAAATATTCATCAAATCAAAAACCAGAACCCGAGGGACTTTTAGTTTTAGCTATTGAATCTGGAGAAATTGTTATGAAATTAGATAATTGGATTTTCTTTAATTATGAGGAAAATATTTTAACAATTTATCAATTACAGAATAGTCAGCCCATTTATAAAGATATTATTTTAGAAAAAATGGCAGAAAATAATATTGATTTTTTAAGTATTTTAGATATCAATGCTGTAATCCATTATCCGGAAACCAGTCCACATTTTCCAACAATTTTTAAATTTTTATATCGTTTATTGAAAATTGATGCAGTAAAAGCAGTAGATTATCTCGAAATCAGTAACAAGATTATAATTTCTTACTATATTTACAGAGATAAATCTTTTCAGAATTACCTTTTGGTAACTAATAGAACTCATGAAATTTTATTGAATGACTTAATTGCAGAATCTGAAGGGATTGGAATCGATACTTTTACTGTAAAATCCGATATTTTATTATATGTTAAAAATCAAACTCAATTCGTCGGTTATAGACTATAGCCCGAAATTCGCTCTAAAAACTGCCCTAACTTGTGCATTATCCACGATTGCTTTTTCATCTTTTTCAAATGGAATGGTTAAAGATTCCATTGGTATAAAAAGAGAAGCAGGTAAAGTTTTTGTGTTGTATAAAGTAGAACCCAAACAAACGTTATTTTCCATTGTGAAACGCTTCGGGAGTTCGGTTACAGAATTCAAAATTGCAAATCCAGGCATTTCAGAAGGCGTAAATATTGGACAAATTATCAAAATTCCATACACAGGTGTTGTGATGAAATCAACGCCAGTGGTTGTTAGACCAACTTCAATGCCAGTAGTTGTTCCTGTAGCGGCAACTTCTTCAACGGAAACTATAAAAATGGTTTCGCACGTGGTTGAATCTGGACAAGGCTTATATTCAGTTGCAACAAAGTATAAGATTGCAATGGGAGAGTTGCGTAAGTGGAATAACCTTATATCTGATCAATTAACTACTGGTCAAGTACTTATTGTAGATGCACGTGAATACGAGCGAGCGAAAAAAGCAGGGGATTTACCCGCAAAAGGGGAAGTTGTAAAAGTGGAAGATACCAATATGGAAAATACCACAACAATAACACAAAAACCAGCAAATGAGCCAGCTGAGGTAAATGAAGTAAAAACTTCATTAGAAAGTTCAAAAACAGCCTCTGGTTACCGAAAAACGATTGAAACGGGCTTGGCAGAATTAATTGATGTGGAAGATAAATCAGGGAAATATTTGGGACTTCATCGCTCTGCACCCGTGGGAACTCTCGTGAACGTTAAAAATTCATTGAATGGTCAAAGTATTTGGGTGAAGATTGTAGGTAAATTACCCGATGTTGGTTCTGATAAAGTGATAATCAAATTATCGCCCAGAGCTTTTGAAAAATTGAATCCATCGGATAAAAGAATTAGGGCAGAAATAAGTTATATGACCCCTTAGGCAGTTGACGTTATCAGTAAACGGTTATCAGGAACAAAAAATTTCGATAATTTCATTCTTATTTCGAGAACTTTCTTTTTCTAATACCTGTTAATCGCTTACTGATAATTGTAAAAAAATGCCCCGTAACAAACGACAAATAACTTTCGGACATATTATGTTTAACGTCCTTTATACATTGGCTTTTCCTGCCATTGCTATGTTTGCATTTCTATATACTGCCTTGGTTTGGGTGTTTTCAATACCTTCAAGAATTATTGTATTTTTTGCTTCTAAAATTAAGTAAATAGATTGCAGTAGGCAGAAAGTGCAGTAATAATTTATCTATTTTAACTGCCTACTTTCAATTAAATACTCCCAAAATGACTTGCTACGTTGCTGATTTATTAGAACAAAAATATTTGCAGTATAATCAGCCCAATTTTATTCTGAACGATCCCGTTTGTATTCCTCACCTTTTCTCGCAAAAACAAGACATTGAAATCATGGGATTTTGGTCGGCTGTTTTGGCATGGGGACAACGTAAAACCATTATCAATAAATGTAAAGAATTGATTCAATTGATGGATAATTCGCCTTACGACTTTATGATTAATCATCAGGATTCTGATTTGAAAAGGATGCTTAATTTCAAACATCGTACTTTTAATGCTACCGATACACTTTACTTTATTGCTTGGTTTAAGGATTTTTATAGCAGACACGAGAGTTTGGAGGAGGCATTTTTAATGGAAAATTCAGAACTTGAAATAAATACAAAACAAAATCTAATCATTTTTCATGACCGATTCTTTAATTTAGAGGATTATCCCGAACGGACACGAAAGCATATTGCCACGCCTATCCGAAATTCAGCGTGCAAACGCATAAATATGTTTTTGAGATGGATGGTTAGACAGGATGATAAGGGAGTAGATTTTGGCATTTGGACAAACCTAAAAGCTTCAAAATTAATATGCCCTTGTGATGTTCATGTGGATAGGGTAGCACGCCTTTTGGGACTTATTCAACGACCAAAAGCTGATTGGCAAACTGCGGTAGAATTAACAGAAAACTTAAAACAACTCGACCCGAACGACCCCGTAAAATACGATTTTGCACTTTTTGGATTGGGGGTTGAAGGTGAAATGTAGTTTTGATTTTTGATGTTCGCTTTTCGATGAATGATATTAGTTTAACGAATATTGAGAATCAACTATTTAATGATGAATCAAGGATAATGAAATCTTAACAATAAACATTCAGCATCGAAAATGAAAATTACCAAAGAACCTTTCGGACAATTTACTGAATACGTCTTGACAAATCCAGAGACGGGTGAAGCACTTTATATTTTGCCAGAATACGGCGGAATTATTCGTAAAATGACTTTGCAAAAAGATGGTCATTTACATCATGTTATTGAGGTTGCCAACAGCTCAGACCAACTCGTAGAAACCATGAAATCTTATCCTTCAGCTCATTTATTTCCTTGGGGAAATCGGGTGAGAGATGGGAAATATAGTTTTCAAGATGCTGATTATCAACTATCTATTAACGAAATTGCTTTGAACAATGCTATTCATGGGTTTGTAAGTTTTGCTAACTTTGAAGTTGTTGAAGAAGAAGTTAATGAGGTAGAAGCAATTTTGACTTTGAGATATTCATACAAAGGTGGACAGTTTGGATTTCCTTTTCCTTTTGTAATAGATATTCAGCATATTTTTAGTTCTGATGAAGGATTAGAATTAAATTATACGGTTAAAAATACTGGTCAAAAAGATATGCCGATGGTTTTAGGGTGGCATCCTTACTTTAAAATTGAAGGTGAAACTGCCGATGATTGGCAAATTAATTTCCCTGCAACACATCAATATAAATCTGACAGTCAGATGATTTCAGCGGATAAAATTGAAGTTGATTTTAAGGGTATAATAGAATTAAAAGGAAGAACCTTGGATGCTGTTTTTACCATACAACCTTCTAGCAAAATCGAAGCAAAATTATATTCGCCAAAGAAAAATATGACTTTAAATGTTTGGCAGGAAGGTTTGAAAGGTGGTTTTACGTATATGGTCGTGTATATTCCATCCGCAAGAGATTGCATTGCAATCGAACCTATGACGGGAAATACAGATGCTTTTAATTCAGGTGATGGTTTGTTGATTTTGGAGGCTGGAAAAACTTTTGAGATTGGCTGTGGGGTTTATATTTCGTAGCCCTGCAATATATTATCCCTCCAAAGGCAATGTAAAGTAAAAAGTACTGCCCACATCTTGAACGGTATCAAACCAAATAATGCCTTTAGAATTATCAACCACCCACTTGGCAAGGGCTAATCCAACGCCCATTCCTTTGGCTTTGGTTGAAAAATCTAACATAAAAATCTTACTGGTATTTTCTTTTAAAACTCCTGTTCCATTGTCGGTAATACTAAACGTAACTGCCTCTATGTTGATTTCTACCTTTATTTTGATGTTTGGCTTTCGCTCTGAAGGGACAGATTGAATGGCATTCATCAAAAGATTATTAATGATATTACCCGTTAATTGTCTATCTCCCCAAACCATTACAGCCTTCTGTGGTACATTTTTGCTAAGACTTATGTTTTGGTCTTCGGAGTATAAATTGACTACTTTATTGACTTCATAAATGAAATCAAAAATCTCTCGCTTAGGTACGGGCAAACGGGCAAAATCAGAGAACGAATTGGCAATATACGATAAGTTGTCAATCTGTCCCGTCAAAGATTCAATCTGTTCTTTTATTTGAGCGATGTCAATGGTTACGCCTCTCGAAAGTTTGTATTGTAATAATTGTAGCGACAATTTCATGGGTGTAAGTGGATTTTTAATTTCATGTACCACTTGTTTTGCCATGTGTTGCCAAGCTGATTGTTTGGTTGTATCTGCCAAAGCAACTTTGGATTCGTCCAATTTTACCAACATATCATTGTATGCTTTTATCAAAATGCCAATTTCATCATCAGAACGCCAAGCTAAAGGTTCATTGGGCTTGCTCAAATCTATTTTACGTAACTTATTGGTAATCAATCGTAAAGGAACAGTTAAGACGTTGGAAGCAAAGTAGGAGAGGAGCAATAATCCTAAGAAAATACTTGTGAAAGTATTGAGTAATGAGCCAATAACGGAAGTGATTTCTTGTTCATTCGCTGCCTTTGAATCATAAAAAGGAATATTACCAATCCCCACCAATTTCCCATCATTTGAATTTATTCCTACATACGAACCCATAAAATGGAGGTTTCCCATTATTTCGGGAATAATGGCATTGGGTTCGTGCTCTTCAATAATTTTAATAAAAGCTTCTGGATTTAAGTAAGTAGAGACAGTCCCAGTTTCATAACTTAGTAATTTATTAGTCACTAATAATCGCCCTGTTACATCAAAAATGCTCACATATTTCTTAGAATTTGTTGAAATACTTTTGAGCGTATCTGTCAAAAATTGTTTACTCATTTTGCTGTGTACGAATCTGTCTACGGCTGGGAAAATACTTATTCTCGTATTTTCAGTTTGACTAATATAAAATTGTTTTTGAGTTTCAGAAAGTTTTATACCGATAATTTGGAGCGTAATACCAACCACCAAAATGAGCGGCAATATGAAAGCAATATTGAGATATATCTGAATTTTAGTGATAAAATGCACATTCAAATTAGAAAAACTGTAACGAATGGCATATATCAAAACCACAAAAATGATGGTAATTACTAAAATTAAAAATAGAAAAGAGAAGTTAGAATAAATGGTTGAGAGACTTATTTTTTCGGAAGAAACCACAATTTTTTGCCCATTTTTATCAATAGTTGCCACGTGATTAAAACCATTATTAATAACTCCTTCTTCGCTAATTTGTTTGCCTTCGACTAAACTGAGTGGGATTTTACGTTGATAATTATAATTTTTACCTCCCGTTTTAATGATTTTTCCATTTTCATAAACTGCATAGCTATAATTGGCTGCTTCCAATTGCTCTTCACCACTGGTGGGTAAGTCAGAAAGAGTTGCATCGCTAGTGGCATCATCCCGTTTACGAAGTTCAATAATTACATACCCAAGGGCTTTACTTTGTTTATCTAATAAAGGAATGAAGTCAATATATTGTTTTTGATGGCTGTTACTAGCATCATTTATAAAAAAAATATTATTATAATCTGTTCGATATTTTTGGATTTTATAACGGTCTTCATAGACTTGAAAACTCTGAGCATCCGATACATTGTCTAATGATTTTCCATTAATATCAAAGGCTAAAATTTTGGTATTATAATAATCGAAATAACTATCTAAAATCGTTTTTCTAATATACTCTTGCACTTGCTCACGGGGCAGAAGTGCTGATTTTATTAGTACTTTCATCATAGAATCCTTACTAATATCAATATTTGCCTTGCTCAATTTAAATTCTCCTATTTCATCATTTTCAGCTAAAAACTTTTTACCAAATTTATGTTTATGAATAAAATCTTTTCTAATTAATTGATTATAAACAACATAAGTTCCTAAAACAGCACATGTAAAAGCTCCAATAAAAAAATAAATAGAGGTTTGATAACGAAAAGTATAGAAATATTTGGGCAGTTTAGTAAACAGAAGCAAACCCATATATAAACCGTGAAGAATCAATAGAAAAATATTTTCGTTCAGAAATATTATAGAAAAAATACTCCAAGTTAATAAGCCAATTAGTAAGGCAAAAGTTGACCAGTTAGTTGCAAAGCGAGTAAGTTTTATTAGTAAATTGGTGAGTAAATGAGTAGTTAAAAAATAGACAATAGAAATTAATACGAACAAAATTAAGGTAGATAATTTCAAAGATTTATCTGAGAAATCAATGCTCATGAAAATATCTAACTGGTAAGATGATTTTTCATAAATGTTAAGTAATTGCCTATAAAAACCTTGAAAAATAATAAAACTTAGAATAACAACACATATTGCGAGTACTTTTTTGATTTTATCTGGCAAATTTAAGAGCCAAAAATAACTCTTCATTTTGTAGTAATAATTCACTAAATACATTAGTAAAATAATAATTACGATGAGATTTAAGTTGTAATCACCCAAAGAAGGAGTAATGAAAGAAGAATTATAAAATTTGGTATTAAACAGTTCGGATTCATAGAAAATAAAAGGAATATTATAAAAAAGCATTATTGCTCTAAACAATATAAAGTAGCTCATTAATAATAAAAAAGACTTTCCATAATAGTGTAATTTGTTGAAAAACCAAATCCAAGCTAGAAGATAAACAATAAGAAAAAACATACTCAGTAATACTAATAAAATGACATTTGTTGAAAATGACTGACTTTTGAGATTATTTGCTTTAGAAAGAGTGACTGAAAACAAAAACTCTTTCGTTGCGGCGTACATATTTGAATGCCTTGCGGCAACGGGTGAAATGTCAATTTGCTCGGGGTCTAATGTGAAAATAGTTGGATTGTAACCCGTCTTTAAATGATTACTTTCAGGTTCATACTTACGATAAAGCATCACGATGGAAATTACCTCAATATTATCAGAAGTTCCAATCATTAGATGACGATTAGCGATGAATTTTCCTGCATTCGTATTAACAGATTTTAGCTTATAATTTCCTTTAACTATTTGATAGTCAGGAACAAATTGATAATCAGACCAAAAAATAAGTCTCCCATTTTTGAAAATAAAATAGGGATAAGTTGTGGGGGTTTTAAGGTAAGAAAAAGTAGTATTTTTTGATTGTGAAACCATTGTAACAACCTTTAATAAATCCTCATCTGAGGCTTGCATTTCATGCCGAATTTTAGTTTGAATACCAAGCAAATACTTGTCATTAGTGGTGCTTACGGATTCTTTTTCAGTAATAATTAAAAGTATTAATGCCAGCCCAAATGCAGCAATTGATAGAATTAAGAATATGTTTTTTCTTAAAAATATCAGTTTTAATAAGGGAGCAAATCGTATCGACATTAGGGTTTGGTTATTTATTATTGATGGTAAAGTAAATTTGTTACCATTGATAAATAAATAATATAAAATATTGAAAATCAATTAATTAGACTATAGAAAAGAAGCAATAAATTACTGATTCACAATAATCACATTAATAAATTTACGAAGAAAAAATAAACAATTTGTCAACTGAATCCAAAGTAAATAGTTGTGTGTATCATAAATTTTAAATAAAATTAGTAACTCCTTGTAAGGTTGAGCAAAACTCTACTAAACTCAGTGATTGAAACTCAATTCTTTCGTAACTAAAAACATCCATTCTTCCTCCCAACTCACGTCAGGCATCGTAGTTTTCGCTCTTTTATACCAGTAATTGGCATTCCAATTATCGCCCTCTTTCCGGTGTAAATACGCATGGATACGGTCATAGGAAAGCACCCCTTCCTTATTCTGAGCAATAGTATGGGCAAATTCCCAATCACCTTTTGCATCATACCAAAGTGCTTCAAGAATTTCTGAAATATTTTGGAATGGCTTATTGTCTATGAGCGTTTGATTGAATTCGGAGAAAGTCATAATTGTTATTTTTATTTACGAATTTAAGAAATTTAATATAAAACTATTCTAAATTATGTACTTAAAAATGCATACTACCTATCGGGGAAGTATACAATCAACCGATGTTTGAAATGACCCATATTTAATTGACGTATTTTAACACATTGTCGAAAACCACATTTGAATAACATCAAGAGTTAACTAAAATTGACAGATTACGGTAGGTAATAAGTTGATTAAAGAAGACATTATGACCGTTTTATTTTTTTAAAACGGTCATAATATCTTCTTTTTTGTGCTGGTATAAGATTTGAATAATACTTAATATTCCGTATTTATGGAACCCTAAAAGCAACACTGCAAGTATATAATGGAAAAAAAAATTGTAATCCCGAGAGAAATTTTAGCCAATATAGATTTTACTAACACGTTAAATGGCGGGCGGGTTGAACCCAAGATTGAAGTAAATCATACGCCTGATGCTTACGAAATATTCGTAAAAGTTGCGGGCTTAGAAGCAAATCATTTGAAGGTTGATATTGAAGATAATCAATTATGGTTGTATGCCTTGCAACCTGTTTTGAAAACGGCAGACCAAGAAATGGCTGAGAATTATGTTCCTCAAACCATTGGGCAATTGATGTTGCCCAACTTTGTTGATGTGGAAAATATTTCGGCTCGTTACCACAACAATCAGTGGAAAATTGTCATGCCTTTTGACGATTCTAAGAAAGGTTTTAAACGAAATGTAGAAGTGGAGTTTTAAATTATTTTCTCTATCTCTAGAATATAATCGACTGAATATATACATTGCCCTGTCAGGTACGCCTGTTCAGGGTTTTTTTGTGTTTCGTTATAAAAATCCTAAATTGTATGTTCAAAACTCAACCATCTTTCAAATGAAAAGAATGTCATTCTTGTTTTTAGCGTTTTTAATTAGCGCTAATGCTTTTATAAATGCTCAAAATAAGCCAAAAAAGAAAATGAACCATGATTTCCACCTTTTAGTAGGTACTTATACTTCAGGAAAAAGTGAAGGGATTTACGTCTATAAATTTAATGCTTTAACAGGTGAATTTACCACAGAAAGTATCGCAAAGAATGTTAAAAATCCTTCATTTTTAGCGGTTTCACCTAACGAAAAATTTGTGTATTCAGCTGGGGAAATTGATAAAAACGGGGCAATTTATGCTTTTTCGTTTGATAAAAAATTAGGAAATTTAACTCAATTAAGTACGCAAAGTTCTAATGGGAATTACCCTTGCCATGTGGCAATTGACAAAACTGGTAAATGGTTAATTGCGGGTAATTATGGAGCAGGAAGTCTAACAATTCTGCCCGTTGAGGCTAACGGAGGTTTAGGGAAGCCAACGCAAACTATTCAACACGAAGGCAAAGGCAAAAATCCTGACAGACAAGAATCTCCGCACGTTCATTCCATCAATATTGCCCCAAATAATGTTGATGTTTTTGTGGCGGATTTGGGTATTGATAAATTAGTGAGCTATTCATTAGATGCAAAAACGGGAATATTAAGCAAAGGAAATCCACCTTTTATCAAACTTGAAGATGGTACTGGTCCAAGACATTTTATAATACATCCGAATGGAAAATTTGCCTATGTTATTCAAGAATTATCAAGTCAAATTACCACATTTGATTATAAAAAAGGTTCATTGACGGCAATACAAAGCATTTCAACACTTCCTGCTGATTATAAAGGAGCCAATTCATGTGCCGATATTCATATCTCGTTTGATGGTAAATTTCTCTATGGTTCAAACCGAATTCATGATAGCATTGTAATATATTCGATTGACCCAAGAACGGGTAAATTAACGTACATTACTAATGAATCTACAAAGGGCAAAAAGCCAAGAAATTTTATGATTGACCCAACTGGAAACTATGTCTTGGTAGCCAATCAAGAGACTGATAACATCGTAATTTTCAAGCGTGATGCTCAAAAAGGTACGCTTACGCCAACGGGGCAAGAAATTTCAGTACCTAATCCCGTGTGTTTAAAGATGATTAGTTTTTAATTTTTAAATATAATAACATGACTTACAGCATTTCTGCCTTATTAATCAATTGGATAATTTTCTTCTTTTTTCTAAAAGATGATAAATTTTATCCAGCGAAAGCTAAGTTCTATTGGACTTTGATTATCATTCTTATACCGCTCGGATGGATTATTTATCTTATTTGGGGTAGGAATAAATACCTCTTAAAAAAAGAATCATTCCATTATAAAAATGAATAAAATTTATTAACAAAATTCAGCAATGATTAACTGTAGTTTATTAATTTAGAATTTGTCTAAATAGCAGAGGTGAAATGCCAATCTGTCGAAAAAATTAAGCAATATGTATAATTAATAAACAGAGTAAATTTTTTGATGTCGTAATATGATAATTTTGTAGAGAATTTATGGATAAAACCATACTCGAAAAATAATTTGTTACAAATTCAATTAAATTCATAAAATCATGATAAAATTAATCATCTCGTTTCAGTTTTTATTATTCGGTATTGGAGCTTTTTTTAGTGCTAATAAAAATGAAAAAATATCTCCGATTTCATCAATTGCCGTATGTAATTCGATGGTAATGGAAGAGGCAAATCTTTCAAATAACAATCCAGAAGATTCAACCAAAGCATATTCAATGCCTTTGCTCGCCCAAACGCTTAAAGGTGACGTAATGCTTTCGTGGACGGAAAAAGATGTACAAGGAATTACTTCTTTGTGTATAGCATTTTCAAAAGATAAAGGCAAAGCGTTTTCGGAGAAAAAAGTGATTTTTGCGGGAACTGGAATTGCCAATAGTCGTATGATGCGTGCGAAAGTTCTTACTAAAAAGGATGGAAGTTTAGTGGCAGTGTTCTCAAATCGTGGCGGATTAGTTGCTCCTCCAGTTCAAGCTCAAACTCAAGCAACTCCTCCTCAAGGTGGACGTGGTGGTTCATCAAATATCGTTTATTGCGTTTCAAAAGACGGAGGCTCAACTTGGACCAGTCCAATATCAGTAGATTCTGATCCAAAACAAGGGATTGCGAGAGGCTTTTTTGATGCAGTTGTTTTGCCAAATGATGAAATTGCGGTGGCATATTTAAAAGATGTTGCCAATAGTACCAAACACGAAGAACGTGATTTACGGATGGTGGTCACAAAAAATGGAGCGTTTCAACCAGAAAGAGTGATTGACGCTGTGGTGTGCGATTGTTGTCCAATTAGTATGATGATTGATGCAAGTGGTGCCTTAAACATCGTCTATCGTGATAATAATGACGATATTAGAGATATGGCAAAAATAGTTTCTATCGACAATGCGGAAACATTCTCGAAATCTCAAATTTTGCACCATGACGGATGGAAGATAAACGGTTGTCCCCACAGTGGGGCAGTTGCGAGCATAGCTGGTAAAGGAGCTTTATTTGCGTGGTTTTCAGGTGCTGAAAAAGAAAGGGGGATTAGATTGGTAACTAACGAAGGTAAAAAATTATTGGTACTCGCTGAACCATCAGCTAAAAATGCGTTTTTGGCAGACGGTTCACAGCATCAGGTAATGCTTTGGGAGCAAAATAAACCAGAGAATAATAACCTCACCGAAATTGCCTTTAAGAAAATAAATAAAGACAAAGTTTCTGAAACAATTTGGGTTGAAGGTTCTTCAAATGGAATAAATTCAACGGGATTAGTACTTGATAATCAATTACTTGTGGCTTACGAAGTAAAGCAAGCTAATAAAAGAAATAGTTTGAAAATTAGTAAAATTCGATTGTAATTAAATTTAATAAAATAAAATTTTAAGTTCATAGAAATATAGAATTTAGTATTAATAAACTTTATATTTTGCCTAAAAAGTGCCTTAAATTTAAAAATTTAGGCACTTTTTTTATGCCAAAATTTTTATTTCAATAGATATAATGGATACGGAAGGCAAAGTTTCCCTGCGTAAAAAAGGATAGATTTAGAAAGATTTTTCAGTATATTTATAAAATCTTTTGAGCTAATCAAATCGTTTACATTCATATAAAACAGCATAGCCTTAACAACTTTCTTTTACTAATATTTTTTAATTCAATTCAAAAAATGCAAAGACGTTCAGCGGTCAAAAATATAGCCTTAACGATTGGTGCTGCCATTGTACTACCTTCATGGGCAAATGCTTGGAATAAAGATTCCTTCCTAAAAAATCATTTTAGTATCGCTTCTCCACCAGAAAATCTTTTGGCGGAAATAGTTGAAACAATTATTCCCAAAACCAATACGCTAGGGGCAAAAGAGCTCGGTATTCAGCAATTTATCCCTAAAATGATAGCGGATTGTTACGACAAAAAAGCCCAAGGAATATATGCAAAAGGCTTTGAATTAGTTGATACAAACGCCAAAAACTTGTTTTCAAAATCTTTCTTGGAATGTGATGCAAAACAACGATTAGAGGTGTTGAATAAAATGTCAAAGTCTGAAAATTCTGATGAAAAATCTTTCATTCAATTAGTAAAAGGACTAACAATCAAAGGCTATCTAAGTTCTGAATATGTGATGACTAATCTGCGAATTTATGAATATGCACCCGCACGTTATCATGGGTGTGTACCTGTGAAGAAGTAGGAAGTTTAAAATCATAATTCAAAATTTACAACTTACAATTCAAAAAAGAAATGTCAAATCTTAATATAGATTCAATAAAAAATCAAACTTACGATGCCATTGTTATTGGCTCGGGAATTAGTGGCGGTTGGGCAGCCAAGGAGCTGACTGGCAAGGGTCTGCGTACACTTGTATTGGAACGTGGACGTGAAGTGAAACACGTAACTAATTATCCCACAACTACTAAAATGCCTTGGGAATTTGAGCATAGAAATCAGCTTAAAAAAGAAGTTGTTGATGCCAACCCTGTGGTTAGTAAATGCTACGCTTTTTATGAAGGAACGGAACAGTTTTTCGTAAAAGATGCTGAGCATCCTTACGTTCAAGAGAAACCCTTTGACTGGATTAGAGGCTATCAAACAGGAGGGAAATCATTAATGTGGGCAAGACAGACGCAACGTTGGTCAGACTTTGATTTTGAAGGGCCAGCCCGTGATGGATTTGCCGTAGATTGGCCCATTCGTTATGCAGATATTGCTCCGTGGTATAGTTATGTTGAAAAGTTTGCTGGTATTTCGGGCAATAAGGACGGGTTGGCAAGTTTACCTGATGGCGAATTTTTAACTCCCCACGAAATGAATTGTGTCGAAAAATATTTTAGTCAACAAACCGCTAAAAATTATAAAGACCGACATATCATCATGGGGCGTGCGGCACACTTAACTAATCCAAAACAAATTCATTACGACCAAGGACGTGCTTCTTGCCAAAACCGCACAATTTGCGAGCGTGGTTGTCCGTATGGAGGATATTTCAGTAGTAATTCTTCAACTTTACCTTGGGCCGCAAAAACGGGTAAAATGACTTTGCGTCCACATTCAGTGGTTCATTCTATTATTTTTGATGAGAAGAAAAATAAAGCAACAGGCGTTCGAGTGATTGATTCGAACACGAAACAAATGACTGAGTATTATGCTCGTATCATATTTGTAAATGCTGCTGCTATCAATACGAATTTAGTTTTATTGAATTCAACTTCTCACCGTTTCCCAAATGGACTTGGAAATGATAATGATTTATTAGGTAAATACGTAGCTTTTCATAATTATCGTGCAACCATCAATGCTGAATACGAAGGATTCTTAGATAGTACAACTGATGGTCGCCGTCCTAATTCTGCTTATATTCCACGCTTTCGAAATTTGGTCAAACAAGAGACAGATTTCTTGCGTGGATATGCTTCTGGATTCAACGCAGGACGTTATCAGCACGAAGATAGAAATGGAATGGGCGAAGATTTGAAGAATAATTTGTTAAATCCAACTTACAATAATGTGTGGAGTGTAGGTTCGCACATGATGGGTGAGACCATTCCGAAAGCAAGTAATTTTGTAACTCTGGATAAAACGTTGGTTGACCCTTGGGGAATTCCTCAGTTACGGGTTAACGTAGATTATGACGATAATGATGTTAAAATGACCAAAGATTTCTTTGAGCAGTTATCGGAAATGTACACGAAAGCGGGTTTCAAAAATATTAGAACCAATGACTCAAACCGTACTCCTGGATTAGATATTCACGAAATGGGGGGGGCGAGAATGGGAAAAGACCCAAAAACTTCGATGCTTAATAAATGGAATGCTCTGCACAATTGCAAAAATGTTTTCGTAACTGATGGAGCCTCGATGACTTCAACTTCAACTCAAAATCCATCCTTAACGTATATGGCGATGACTGCTCGTTCGGCTGATTATGCTGTAAAGGAGATGAGGAAGGGGAATTTATAGGTTTTGAGTTATTTTTAAAAGTCGTAAGATTACTTAACTGTGATTTTTCGGCTTTTTATTCTTCAACTAAGCCCATTAATTTAGCCACAATTTAAGACGATATTCCTAATTGTTCCCTCAATAAATAGATACTGAAGGAGCAAAATAATAACTAGTTGAATTATTAAAATGAAAAAGGTCAGTATTTCTACTAACCTTTTTCATTTATTCTTCCAATTTTACATAGCCCCAATTCTCGCCCGAACGTATGCGGTTAAGTTGCGTATGAGTAATGCCGAATTGTTTTGCTATCATTTTTAAACGATTTTTGTCGGATCTTAACATTTTCTTAATCATGATAACTTTACTTTCCGTCAGTTTATAATTTTTGGTTCGCTTCGGAATAACCCTATCAATTACCGCAGGATTTTCTCGGTTGTGGAGTGTCATTTCATCCCGAGTTGCCCATTTCAAATTTTCCCAATAATTGTTTAATTTATCATGATCAAGGTGAAGAACAAACTTTTTATCTGGATTTTCATCCTTTGGAGCAAAGAATTTCGCCACTAATTTATGGACGTAACGATTTAAGGATTTATTGCCTTTTGCTCTGATATTCAGCGACTTATATCCTTGAATTTTAGAACCTCCAATGATGTTTCCCTCTTTGGGGTCATTCTGAAAACTCTTTAAACGTCCATAGTTTGAAACTTGATACAAGGGTGGAGTCTCAACTTCTGGAAAAGGAATATCGACCCACTTTTCATTCCAGAAACTGATATTTTTTTTCATTCCCACACCTACTTTCTTCTCCGTCATAAGGTTTATTTAGTTTGAACGTTATTAATATACGACTAAACTTTTTGTTTTTCAGAATGTTTTCAAAAATTGATTTTTTATCACAAAAATTGAACTTAATTGCCATTTTAAAAAAGCTAAATTTCATAAATTCTACATTCTGCTTTCTTCAAAGAGATTATATCAAAATTTGCTTCTTCATTATTATTTTGAATAGTTGAATAATAATGTTTCGCTAAATTAATGCTTTCTATGTTTTTCAATTCATTAGTTTGAATATCATTTTCAATATCCAAATTCACTACAAAAATATACTGAGGTTTTTCCTTCTGTGTCCAAGAAATTATCTTGTTTTTTCCTGTTGGATCGGGTTTAATCAGCCAATCAATTACCTGATTATTAATGTTATGACTTATTTTATCCGAAATTGTTTTCAAGACTGAAAGATTGCTAAATAATTTTCCATTTTGCCCCCAGATATATTTTCCATGCGTAGCTTTATCTCCTTTTGAAAGTTGAAAAACATATAATTTTGTATAATGTTCGTTGGGAGCAGGATAGGGATGAGGGTCACGTTGTTCGAAACCCAGAGCCATATACGATGGCATATCCGTTAAAAATAAACCCATAAACATTCTTATTTCATTCCCTTTCAGATAGAACTCATCAAATCGTGGATCGTCTTTATCAGCAGTCATAATCGTAAAATTTGGAGCAAATTTACGGGTGGTTAATAAATGATGGTACCTCGCAAATTCTGAAACAAATCGTTCCGTTCCCACCACCATTGATTGTAAATCTCCCAAGGTTGTGTCTGCATCCGAACCTTCCAAATGGTCCTCTTCATTGCCATACGCCATTGTGTTGGGTGGAGCCAAAAAACTTTCGGCAAAATATCCAAAAAATGGTTTTTCTTGCTTTATTTTCTTCCTAATATATTTATGAATATCGTAGTAAATGCTTTTCTCTGAAGGAGTTACATTAGGATTCATCTGCACGTGTGACATATCCCCACGCATAAAATCAAAATTATATTGACTGGCAAAACCTTGATATTTTTGAGCCATATATTCCCAAGCTTCAAAACGAGGTTTCGTAAAATCTATTTCCCAATCAAGATTATCATTTTTAGATTCGTATAATTTTACCCGTGCTAAAGGACCAAAAACTCTCGACATTCCTTCGGGTTTCGTAATCACATAATCTCGCCAAATTCTACCATCTTCATCCAGCGTTTTTGCCTCTTCCCGATTATCAACTTCTAAACCTCTATACGGAGGAGCCATTGTGGCAGGAACAGGTTCATAACCTTGTGAAAACAAATGGCTTATCAGTTGGTTTCGTCTTTGAGTACGTCCTTCAAGATTATTTTTTTCACCAAAAAGAAAACGCAAACGATTTTCTTCCGAAAACACCTTGTTGTCAAAAAACTTCTCTTTTTGTCTAGGATAATATTCTGAAAATGTTCCACCGTATTGATAGATAAAATCTAAAATAGACATTTGAACTTTCTCATGTAAATTCTCAGAATGATCAATAATTTCAAATTCTTTCCGTTGAAGCCATTCAAAAAACTGCGGGTTTGCTAACGTTACTTCCGAATAACGGTCGGTATGCGGAATTACGTCCATACCCACTGTTTTACCCATTAAATGTAATAAATTGGTAACAACTTTCAACTGTTTTTCAACTGTATTGAGGTGTGGAAAAGTCATGGCCAATTCAGCATCAAAAAAGGCTGGATTGATGTTCCAACTTGCCATTCCATAAAGACTTGCTACTACACCACATTCCCAAATGGGCAATAAATGAATAGAAGATTGAGACTCAGGTAAAGTAAGAGAATATTTAACAACATTCCAAAAAGTGTCAATTGTTCTCACGTTAATTCCCACCATATTAACGGTTTTTAGCCATGTTGCATTTTCATGATTCTGCACGGGGCTTGCAATTGTATTTTCAGGATTTAGGGCATGATAAAAATCATGCTGTCCAAATCTTTTTTCCAAAATATATGCCAATTGCATACTTGGCATTTGCACAGCTTGTTCTGGAAGTAAATTAGCAATAAATGTTTGGTTTTTAGCTACATATAAAGATATAGCCGTCTGCTGATTGTTCGCCCATGACTGACGAAAATCCTCATACGTTTCGGGGAAATTCATAAATTTTTTATAAAAATGGTCGTAATTTTTATTCGAGAAACTAAAAGAGCCTAAAAAATTGTTTTAAATTAGAAAAAATTACGCAAAATTACGAGAAGTTGGCAAACTATTTTAAATTATTCATAGTACAATAATGAAAATTATATTGCAAAACTAGAATTGCATTTTCTAAAACCTTTTAAAATCAACGATAAATGAAAACATTAATCATGGGAGCATCAACAAATCCCGAACGATACGCCTTTAAAGCTGCTCATAGTTTGCTCAAACATGGACATGAAATTGAGTTAGTTGGACAAAAAGAAGGGGAGATTGTAGGAAATAAAATTAAAACTGATTATCCCGATTTTAACAATATTGATACGGTAACAATGTATATTAGACCCAGAAATCAACCTAATTTGTATGATTATATTTTGAAGCAAAAACCTCGTAGAATTATTTTTAATCCAGGGGCAGAAAATCCTGAGTTTAAGCAGTTAGCACAATCCCAAGGAATCGAAACTGAAGATGCTTGTACGCTGGTTTTGTTGACTACGGGGCAGTTTTAAGGTAGTAACTGCCTATAAAAAAACCTCACAAAATTAAAACCGAATGGTTAAAATAATGTGAGGATTTATGAGAAACTTCTGAAACAGCAATTAATTAAATTTTAGTTCAGATAATTTCAATCAATGCTTATTTACCAGCAACTAAAGTAATATCTAAATTAAATATATCATCAATTGCTTTATCACCGATTGATTCAAAGAATTTTTTAGAGCCATATTTTACACCAAAATCTGTTCTATCTACTGGAATCGAAGCAGTGGCAGAAACTTTGCCACCCACCATTGAAATTTTTGCAGGGAAAGTAACTGATTTTGTAACACCGTGCATTGTTAGGTTTCCTGTAAGATTTACACCATCAACCTTTGTAATTTTAAAAGTTGAAGTAGGGTATTTATCAACCTCGAAAAAATCTCCTTGTGTGATATGTCCAATGAATTTTTTGTTGTAACCTTCGTCAGTTAAATCTGTACAAACGATTGATTTCATATCAATTACAAATTCACCACCTATCAATTTCATACCATTGGCTATTAATGAACCAGATGCCAAATTGATTGTTCCTTCATGTTGTCCAGTTACTTTTTTGGCTAACCAGTGAATTTTACTTGCCTTTGTGTCCACAGCCAATGTTACTGCTTTTTTAGCTCCTTTTTGTGGAGTTTCTGCTACTGATACGTTCACGGACAATGCCGCTACTAATATGATTGCGATAAATTTAATTACTTTCATTTTCTATTTTAAATTTAATTATTAAAAAAAAAGGCTCAATTTGCTTACTTACTTCTGTCAATTATTTATTGTTATTTACTGTTAATTCTGATGGTAAACATATTGCTTTAGGTTGTCTCAATTTATCCAAAAGATTACTTAATTGTAAAGCTTCGCTTTCATCAAGACCATGTAATTTTACTTCCCATTGGCTTTGTAATAAATCAATCTCTGCCAAAACATTCATGCCTTTTTCCGTAATAATAACATCGACTGCACGGCGGTCATGTGGGCATAATTTTCTGATTACTAATTCCTTGGCTAATAATTTATCTACTAATCGAGACGCATTAGACATTTTATCCAACATTCTTTCAATGATAGCTATAACCGTTGTAGGTTTTGGATATTGCCCTCTTAAAATCCTCAAAACATTGTATTGTTGCAGTGTCAAATCAAAAGGTTTGAAAATCTCAACTTGTAAGGATTGTAGCCAATTATTTGTGTAAATAATATTAACTATCACCTTTGAATAAGGTGATTTGAAATTTGGCTGCTTTATATCGTTTTCTAAACTCATAATTGTATGATGCAAATATAATGTATAAACATTAAATGTCAATACATTTAATTGTTAATTTTATGTTAATTTTTATAAGTATTTGATAATTAGTATTTTAATTTTATTTTTTTCTAAACATTTGGCAGACTTATTTAATAAAGTAATTCCGAATTCTTTCAAATCAAAGAAAATATATTCGTATTCATCCATAATCTTATTCTTCAACAGAATATCATATTCAAGGTCATATTAATTTATTAAACGGTAAGTTTTAGTCGATAAAATTATTTTTGAATATTTTACCTAAAATTTATCGAAAAGGAACAATTTCAGGAGCTGAAATATCAAAATCTCGTAAACGAAGATTATAGGTGTCATTGAAGGCAAAATTGAGCATTCTGACATCGGGAAGATTAGGAAAATAAGAGAATTTTATTTGGAAAGTATTGAAAGTTAAATTTTCATTTCTTAGGCGAATACCTATCCCTAAGCCCGTGTAAGGTACTTTACTAAGTAAAAATTGGTCTTTCGGATTAATAAAAGCAAAGTCTGTTTGGAAAAAAGGGGCAATTCTAAACCCTAAAAAATTGAGTCTCGAAAAGAAAACAATTTGATAGCCAATTCCTAATTTTTTAATTCCAAAAAGTTTATCGCTATTAACATCCAGAATTCCATTTTCTCGATTTACATTCACGAATTCACCCGTGTAACGCTCTAATCCTAGAGAATATCTGATATTCACAAAGTGCCGTACTTGTGTTCTTTTACGGAAGGTGTGAAGAGTGCTGAAATAATTAGATTCAATGCTTAAGCCCGTGGTGCCATTGGAATATGCTCCCGCATTCACGAGTCCATAAAGATAGCCTGCTTTACCGATATATTGTCCTTTGGCGACTTTGATGCCTAAATATTGACGAGTTCCAAAAGCATCTGAATTTTCAAAACCCGTTACTAAAGTTGCCAAATATCCGTAGGGAACATCTTCTGTTATTCCGAAACCGTATATCAAAAAATCTCTTTTATATCGTCTATTTGAAAAACCTATACCTAATAGATAATCACGATGATTTCTGAAAAATTGGTTTGTATCTGCGGTAACTTGTGGACGTTGAGTATAAGAAATATCAGCAAATCTCATACCTACTACAAAACGTGTACGATTTCGGGTTTCTTTATCTAAAAAAGGTAATTTGAAAGCGTAACCAATCCAAAAATCCAAAATGTTTCGATTGGTTGGAAAAGTAAAATTGGTAGTATCATTGGTTTTGAAGGTTGTTCCATCGCTACCTCTAAAAGTACTCAATAAATTTCGATCATTACTTAATTCAAAGCTACCTGCCAATTTCATTTCTGGGGTTAAAAA
>JANXRS010000352.1 GCA_025356745.1 Arcicella sp. | reverse complement strand
AGTTTAGTACCAAGTGCCTTTTCTTCGGCAGTTTCAAACTTAGAAATTCAGTTTGTTTTGTCTTCTGTTGTTCGTAAAGCAACTACCAAAACTTCTTGGGGAACGAGAGATGCGATGAAAAGTGCTAAAAAAGGTGGCATCGACCCAACTACTCCAACCACAAAACTTAATCTTTGGGTTTGTAATATTGGTGGTGGAATTTTGGGTTATGCACAATTTCCAGGCGGTAGTTCTGCTACTGACGGGGTTGTAATCGGGCCGCAATATTTTGGAAATACTGGTTTTGTAGCGGCTCCTTATGATAAAGGAAGAACTGCAACGCACGAAGTTGGTCACTGGTTGAATTTACGTCATATTTGGGGCGATGCTTCTTGTGGAAATGACTTGGTTACGGATACACCTACGCAACAAACTTCAAACTTTGGTTGTCCAGCATTTCCACACGTAACGTGTAGCAATGGTCCTAACGGAGATATGTTTATGAATTACATGGATTATACAGATGATTTATGTATGTATATGTTTTCGGGAGGACAGAAAACTCGTACAAGAGCTATTTTTGCAGTAGGCGGCGCAAGAGCAAGTTTTAATCTATAATAGTAGTATTTTACTGAAAATTTTAACTAATTTTAAGCCCTTTCTAAGCACACAGAGAGGGCTTTTTTTATGTACAAACTTCTTATTTTTATTTTCATGTTCGGGACAGATTCTCCACAACAAGAAACCATCCAGTCTGTTGAATTATCGTACCAAACCAGAGGGACGCAAAAATTCTTGCATATCAAGTCTGATAGTATTGAGGTAAATATTAATGGTAAAATAACTCATTATAAAACGACCGAAGATCAATGGCAAAAAATACTTAAATCTTTTCAAAAAGTAAAATTAAGTGAGCTTGCTAAATTGAAAAGACCAAGCACAAAATCATTTTACGATGGTGCATTAATTTCACAGGTGAAAGTTATTACGAACCTTAAAGAATATGAATCGGTTAATTTTGATCACGATGCTCCTCCAACAGTTTTGGTAAAACTGATTAATGCGATGAAATCAACCTTAATTGGGACTGAAAATAATAGCAATCTTTAAAACTATTGTCCACTAAAAACACATTATGATGAATAAATTTTATCTCCTTGTAGCCGTTTTATCCTTAGCATCTTGCCAGAAAAAACAGGAAGAAAAAAGTGATACAAAACTTAAGGCAGACTCTGTCAGCACTGATATTAAAGTTGTTAAAGTTCCTACTAAAAGCCTGTCAGAGAGCGATTCGGCTAAGATATGGCTAATTGAAAAAATTGAAGAAAATTTCAAAACTGCTGATGGTTTAATTGATAAAATTTGCACAAAATCCTACGCCGAATACAAATCTGATGCCATTGGTATTGATTACGATGGAGGTTTAACTCCAAAAGCTTTTGAGAAAAAATGGAAAGGCAAATTTGACCTAAAATATGCTGGTACGGGAACAGGATTCTTAATTTCAGGACAAGATTGGGTTAATATAAAAGTAATCAAATGTGAATTATCTCACGTAAAATTAAAGGAAAGTTACCTTTTTGAAACTTTGATTGAAGACGTTGGTGCTACCACGAAAACTATTTATAAGCGAGATATTAAAGTTGTTCCTTCGGGAAGTACTTTTTTGATTGCTGACGTATTGGAATATTAGTTAACCCCAAATAATTTACGATGGCCTTACCAAATATTTTTACCAAAGAAGTTTCAGAAAAAATAATTCAAAGAATTGATAACTTGAAACACGATACTAATGCAAATTGGGGCAAAATGAGTGTTGATCAAATGCTTGCACATTGCAACGTTACGTATGAAATGGCGTATGAAAATATTCATGAAAAACCGAATGCTTTCATGAAATTTGTGTTGAAGATGCTGGTAAAAAATGTAGTTGTGAATGAAAAGCTTTATGCTAAAAACAACAAAACTGCCCCGCAATTTATAATGACGGGAAGTAAAGATTTTGATTTAGAAAAGAAAAGATTGATGGATTATGTTACGAAAACGCAACAATTAGGAGAAAATCATTTTGATAATAAAGAGTCGCACTCATTTGGTAATTTGAATAAAACAGAATGGAATAATATGTTTTACAAGCATTTAGACCATCATTTGACGCAATTTGGCGTATAAAATGTAATCCCGAATAATCCAAGATTATGGATTATTCGGGATTAATTAAAGTTTAATTAATTACTCTCTAAACGCCGCATTCATCTTCTCTCTATCAAATTCTCCTTCATTGTTTGCCAACCAAATAGTGGCAACTCCATTGCCGATAAAATTGGTAATTGCCCGTGCTTCCGACATAAATCTATCCACTCCTAAAAGCAAAGCAAGACCTTCTACGGGAATTACTTTGATTGCTGTTAAAGTTGATGCTAAAACGATAAAACCGCTACCAGTTACGCCCGCTGCCCCTTTTGAGGTTACCATTAAAATTCCGATAATCGTTAAAATTTGTTGTAAATCTAAGTGAATGTTAAATACTTGGGCTAAGAAAATAATTGCCATCGAAAGGTAAATGGTTGTCCCGTCTAAATTAAAGGAATACCCAGCAGGAACTACCAAACCGACCACAGATTTTGAGCATCCCATTTTCTCCAATTTTTCCATCAATGAAGGCAAGGCGGCTTCTGATGATGACGTTCCTAAAACGATTAATAATTCCTCACGGATATATTTTAAAAACTTCCAAAGTTGAATTTTATAGGTTCTAAGGATGAAATAAAGTACTACGAAAACAAATACCGCCATCGTGCAGTACACCGTTACCATCAATTTTACTAAAGGTAAAAGTGTATGAATTCCGTATTTACTAATGGTGAATGCCATGCCGCCAAATGCTCCAATTGGTGCCAAATACATCACTTTATGCAATGCCCAAAAGATTTTTTTGGAAATGGGTGCCAGAAAATCTACTACTTTTTGTCGGCCTGAATAATTGCTTAAAACCACTCCCATTACGATTGCTAAAAGTAAAACTTGCAACGTGGCATTATCCCAAAAGAATTTCATCCAACTGAATCCGATTTCGGCTGATTTGGTATATTTTGAAATATCGCCGCCTTTGATTTCGGATGTCACCACGCCATCGCCTGGACGAATGATGTTGGCAATCACTACGCCAATGAAAAGGGCAACGGTTGTAACGACTTCAAAATACAAAAGTGCCTTTGCTCCTACTTTTCCAACTTTCTTTAAATCTCCCATTGAGATTATACCCAAAGTGATGGTCAGAAAGATAATCGGACAAATAAATATTTTTACAACGCTGATAAAAATACTGCTCAAAAACTCACTGAACGTAGTTTTTATTTCAAATACAGAAAAATATAAATCGAATTTAATCGGCTTTTCTATAATTGGTTGCAGGGCAATTGTAGGGTAAAAATGTCCCAATAAAACGCCCGCAGTGATAGCAGTTAGTACCCAGAAGGTTAAATTTTTGAAAGTTTTCATAATTTTTTTGACTCTGTCATCCCGACGAATCGGAACGCCGAACCGAGAGGAAACTAAGTAGTAAAGTTAAATTTATAATTTAGTGGATTTCAAGCCAGTTCTGTAATTCGACGGGATGACAGCATCAACCAAGTAAAAGATACCAAATCCCAACGTTAATAAAAGATAATGGAATACTGATACTTACCATTTGAGTTGCTAATTTAGGGTTTAATCCGTAATTGATTGCAATGATTGTGGCGGTATTCATTGAACCCAAAGCGGCACCAACGACAGATATTTTCCCCACTAAGGAATGTTCACCAATAATGATAATGTATCCTATAAAAATTAATAAAGGAGCAATTAATAATTTATAAAAAAGACCGTATAAAAGTGGTTTTATCTGTAAATCTTCTCTTTTAAAGCTAATTTGTAAACCAATCGAAGTTAAGGCTAAAACACTGAATGGATTACCCAATTTTTGTAAAATATCAATGCTCCAAATAGGAAAATGAAAGTCTAACACATTCAGAAAAACGGCAATGCAGAAAGCCAAAAATGGCGGAAATTGAAAAATATCTTTCACGATTTTTTTACCAGAAACCTCCGCCGATGAATAATAAGAAGCTGTAAAAATCCCTAACGTTCCGCACACTACGAATGAACCCGCTTGGCTCATCAGTACGCCCATTTGCAAGCCTTCTTTACCAAATAACATTTCAAAAATTGGAAATCCAACGAATAAAATACTGCTAATTCCTGCCGTTAAAGTCAATGCTCCCGTGGTACTACGGTCGAATTGAGCGAATGGAGCTATTATTTTGAAGAAAACAAAAGCAAATCCAAACAAAAGGTAAGGCATCAGAATGGGTAATATTTGACTACGTTCGAACCTAATTTCGGTGGTATAAAGTAAAGTTAAAGCGGGCAAACAGACGTAAATAATGAAAGAATTCAAGACTAAATGAGCATCTTTCGGAAAGCCTTTTAACCGTTGAAGAATTATTCCCAACAGTAAACAGACGAAAAGAAGAATGAGATTGGTCAATGAATTGAGTTTATAAATTTAGTTGTACTTGGTAATGTTTTTATAATGGAACGCAGATTACGCAGATGGTTCGCAACACAGATTTAAAAGGATTTTATTTTATTAAACTCTTCAAAATCTGCCTTGCGAAGCATCCGTATCATCTGCGTTCCATAATTGTTCTTAAAACTTAATCATCAAATTTCCGTAATAATACGAGCCATTGAATCCAAATTGATTTACATTTCTCGAAAATGGAACTTGTCCATTTGAATAGGACAGATAATTACTATTAACTTTATCAGGATAAACGTCGGTAATATTATTTCCTCCAACCGTAATAGTTAGGAACTTATTGAGGCTGTAAACCACCGAAGCATCGAATAAATTTTTACCTGCAAAAGTCTGACTTTGGTGCAAATTACTGGTTCCCGTTACTGGTTTT
>JANXRS010000344.1 GCA_025356745.1 Arcicella sp. | reverse complement strand
GCCTTTGCATTCCCTTGAACTCTAACTCGCACGTTTGGATTTAAAAATATTTGAGCAGTATTTGCCAATAAATCAGTAACGGATGCTTGAACAGTGAAAGGCACTAAGGTGGTGTCCATGGGTGGTAAACTGACCATGTTATTCATTGAAGTATGTCCCAATAATCTATCATTAAAATAAACATCCATCTCTGCTTGTTTAACATTCAAGGCATATTTATTGGGATTATAAAATTTTATATCCGACATAATAACATTATTTTTTGTGCCGACTCTCCCTAATCTGAGGTTTTGATAACCCAGATACGTAGGTTGTAATGGCTTACTACATCCAATGGCAAAAAATAATAAGATGAAGAAATATCCATAAATTACTGCTTTGTTTTTCATTTTTTTATAATTTAATACTGAAAATTTACATACTCGAAACATAACGGTAAGTATCTCAAAAACTTATGCCAGTAAAAAAACTTAATTCCTAAAAGAACTTTTGTAATTTTAAATATTATCCATTCAAATCATCTCTTCCAGAAAATGAACAGAAACATTTTATCCCTCTATCAAATTGCGCAGAAACCCTCTCGCAAAATTATTGGTTTGATGTCAGGAACGTCAATGGATGGACTTGACGTGGCTCTTTGTGAAATTTCGGGGGCAGGAGAAACAACCGAAGTCAAATTGTTGCACTTCGATACGGTTAATTATTCTGAAGAAGTTAAAATTGAAATTCGTAAGGTATTTGCTAAACAAACTATTGATTTTCAGCACCTTGCTTTATTGAACGAATGGATTGGAGTACTTCATGCCAACATGATTTTGGAGTGTTTAAAATGTTGGAATGTGCCTACGTATGAAGTTGATTTAATTGCCTCACACGGGCAAACAGTCATGCACGCTCCCAAGATTTTGCATCAACAAGAAAAATTTCCGAATGCAACCCTACAAATTGGCGATGGTGACCATATTGCGGTTAAAACGGGTATTATTACGATTTCAGATTTCCGACAAAAACACCTTGCCGCTGGGGGAGAAGGAGCTCCGTTGGCCGTTTATGGGGATTATTTTATTTTTAGAAAAGAAGGAGAAAATCGCATCATGCTGAATATGGGTGGCATTGCCAATTTTACCTATTTACCTATAACAATGAATCTTGAAGATATTTTTGTGACAGATGTTGGCACGGGAAATACGTTGATTGATGCGTTTATGAGACTTTATTTCTTGGATAAAACCTTCGATAAAGATGCTGAGATTGCCCAAGGAGGAACCGTTAATCAATCACTTTTGAAGGCATTAAAGTCTAATGATTTCTTCCAAAAACCTTTTCCGAAAACAACGGGTCCTGAATTATTTAATGTTGAATATGTTAGAAAATCTCAGGTAGAAAGTTGTACACAAAAAATTACGGTCAATGATTTATTAGCAACTTTAACTCGATTTAGTGCAGAGACAATTGCAGAAGCTGTTGATTTTGTAATTAAAAATACCCTACATCCCTGCGAAAATTTCAATATCTATATGTCAGGAGGCGGAATGCATAATCCTTTATTAGTGGATTGGCTGAAAGAATTGTTGCCTTGTAATTTTCTTGAAATTAATGATTTAGGAATTTCTGGCGATGCAAAAGAGGCAGTTCTTTTTGCCATTTTAGCGAATGAAACAGTTTCTGGTGGAGACTCAGATTTTAGTTCTTGCCGTGGAATTCCTTCAGTTTCGATGGGAAAGATTTCATTTCCAAGTTGATTGTGCAACCTTTTGGGTTTCGAGTGCATCTTATCAATAAATTGTTCAATTACTGTAGAATCGGACTCTATTCTACAGTATATAAATCTCACAAAAATGAAATATTTCTCTAAATTCACAGCCATTTTATTATTCCTAAGTGTTTATGTATCAAATATATACGCACAAAAGATTGAGGAAATTCGTAATATTTCTACCTTTAAAGGTATTCATATTTCAAGTGGAATGGATCTTTATGTTAAACAAGGAAGTGTAGAATCTGTAAAAATTGTTGCTGATAAAGATAAAATGGAGAAAATTAAAACGGAAAAAGAAGGCGATATTTTGAAAATATTTGCGGGTTCATCCAAAGGCTGGTTCAATTTTGAATTTGATTGGAGTAATAGAAAAACGATTAAAGTATATGTAACCGTAAAAAATCTTAATAGTATCGTTGCTACGGGTGGTTCGGATGTTTTTTCAGAAGGAAAATTGGATTTAATTAAACTTGACGTAAAAGCAACGGGCGGTTCTGATATTAAATTAGATGTAGATACTGACGAACTAACTTGCGAAACTACGGGCGGTTCAGATGTGATTTTATCAGGAACAGCAACCGTTTTCAAAGCCTCCTCAACGGGTGGTAGTGATTTGAAAGCAAGCAAATTACGCTCGAACTTTTGTAGTGTTTCTTCAACTGGTGGCTCAGATGCTTATGTATGGGCAGAGAAAGAAATTAGTATTTCAGCAACGGGTGGAAGTGATGTTTACCATAAAGGCGGTGCAAGAGTAGTAAAGTCAAGTTCAACGGGTGGTTCGGATATACATCAGCAATAATAAAAATAGGCTTGGCACAATTTGCAAGGATTTCGCAGAAACTGTACCAAGCCTATTTTACTATTCATCCATTTCTTATTAAACTCTACTCTTCATAATAATACCCAAAAATAATATCCATTTCATCATCAGAAGTTAATCCAAAAGTAACTTTTTGATTTGAGGTGTTATTATAAGTTACCACCGAAGTCAAACCTTCGCCTTTTTTCAAAGATATGGGTGTGGTAAAATTTATCACCGCAGGATGTTCCCAATCCATATTTTCATACACTACTTCTCCATTTCTCGCTCCTCCCAATATTTTAATGATGTATTTTTCTCCAAATTTATGCGTGTGTGAGGTTAGAGAAACAATTTTTACATCTGTTTTAAAAGTAAATTCTGTGGCTATTACAGTTACTTTATTGGCAGGAATATTCAAATTTTGGTTAGCGAAATCAATTGTTTTAACTACATACTTAACTTTAGCTTTTTGTGTTGTATATAAATTTACATAGTTTTCACCGTAAAGAACTGTCTTGGTTTTATTGAAATAATGGGGGTTCAAATCCATTGAATAATTGGCTGGTAATAACAGTGCTGTGCCTTCTGGAAATACATATTCTTGATTAGATTGAGTGCCACCTCCCAAGAAAATATGGTTTCCCATTTGAATTAATGTATTGTAATTCAATCCATTATCAGGATTTCTTAAATCTCTAATTTGGTCAAGTACAGGTAATTTTGTTCTATCTCGATAATCATATAAAACCATGTGATGACTGTTCTGGCGAGATTGTAATTTTATTTTATTAACATATATATCTGAGGTATTACCCACATTTCTTCTCACAAATAATTCACGTTCAAAATTGGCAGCCACTGAAAATTTATCTACTTTTAATTGATAACCGTCCACACCTTCAGTTTGCGGTGAACTCATTGGCTTAAAATCATCGGCTATGGAAACGCTCGGAGTTTTATCATCTAATAATTTAGCATCGGCAACTTCACCCGTTTTAGGAGCTCCCGCTTCAATCCAACGGCGAACAAATTCAATTTGTCCCACACTCAAAGCTGTACTTCCCAAAGGCATTGGCAAACCATATTGTTTACCTCCGTGATGAGCCACATCCCAATTTAATTTGTGATATAAAAGGCTTTCTAGTGATTTAAAAGCTTTTACTCGTAAATGTCCATCCGTTTTTGAGAGTTCATTTACGGGAGTAACACCTACTAAATTTTGGTAAGCAACTGATTTTTCTAAAATCAAACTATGTTGCCTAAAAGTAGCATCGGTATTAGAAGCATGACAACCAGAAATGGCACAGGAAGGCGTAAAAATTTTGTCCTGCATCATACTAAAACTTGATACATTATTGATAGGTTCAACTGTATCGACCGTCTTTTTTGAACAAGCTGTCATAATCAGTAAACCACTGATTGTTAAGATAATACTTCTATAAATATGCTTCTTCATAAAAATTTCGTAATGTGATGGGCTGATTAGATAAATGATTTCTGCATAGGTTTAATCTAATATTTTTTGAACTGTAAAAATAACTTTTTATTGTGTAATTGTTTGATTCTAAACTGATTAGTTTTGATATTTAAGTAGGTAATATGAAAAAAGACAAGGCATATATTGCCTTGTCTCTACCAATCTACTATTACAATGTATTTATTACATGATTTTATTATTCTTACAATCCTCTTGCAATTCCTAATTCTAAACCTCGCAACTCTGCCAAACCTCGCAAACGACCAATGGCAGTATAGCCGGGATTTGTTCTTTTTGCTGGATTGAGGTCGTCTAACATTTTATGTCCGTGGTCGGGACGAAAAGGTAAGCGGTAATCTTTTCTGCCAGCTGCAATTCTACTTTTTTGTTCTAAAACTAAAGCTTTCATCACGCCATACATATCCACATCACCATCTAAATGGTCAGCTTCGTGGAAGTTTCCTTCAGCATCTCGTCTGGTGGCTCTCAAATGAATAAAATTAATTCTATCGCCCATGCGTTCTATCATTCCGACTAAATCATTGTCAGGACGAACGCCATAACTGCCCGTACAAAAACACAGTCCATTATTTGGACTTTCATAGGCTTGTAAGATTTTTTTAGCATCTGATTCAGTACTTACCACTCGGGGCAAACCCAAAATTGGATAGGGTGGGTCATCTGGATGAATGGCCAAATTAATACCTGCTTCTTCGGCAATGGGCGTAATTTCACGGAGAAAATCGTAGAGGTTATTACGTAATTCATTGTCACCAATGCCTTCGTATCCCCGTAAAACCGTTGCAAATTCTTCAACTGTAAAACTTTCTTCACTCCCTGGTAAACCCGCAATGATATTACGAATTAATTTATTTTTAGCTGATTCTGATGAGTTTATGAACCATTCTTTTGCTTTGGATAATTGAAGTTCCGTATAATTTTCTTCAGCATTTGGTCTTTTCAGTATATGAATTTCAAAAGCTGCAAATTCCGTAGCATCAAAACGAAGTGCGGTTGAACCATCAGGAAGTTGAAAATCCAAATCGGTACGAGTCCAATCTAAAACGGGCATAAAATTATAACAAACCGTATCAATTCCTGCCTTCCCTAAATTCAAAAGAGAAGTCTTATAATTATCAATAAATTGACGATAATTCCCCGACCTTTTTTTGATATCCTCATGTACGGGTACGCTCTCGACCACCGAGAATTTCAGTCCAGCAGCTTCAATTTCAAGTTTACGTTTTTGAATTTCATCAAGACTCCAAATCACTCCGTTTGGAAGATGATGAAGGGCAGTAACGATTCCAGTTGCTCCCGCCTGACGAATATGAGTTAATGGCACGGGGTCATTTGTTCCGAACCAGCGAAATGTTTGTTCTAAGGGCATATTTTGGTTACTCGTTTTTGGTTATTAGTTCTATCACATATTCAAAGAATTTTTTGTCTAATTTTTACCCGTAATATTTGAAATTTTACCTTAATTAACTCCTTGATTTTCAATTAATTGACTGATATTCAAGCAATTAATTACCGATAAGCCATGATTAATGTTAAATAACAAATCAAAGAAATGCACAATTTTTGCTTTGAAAAATGTTAGATTTGAATTAAAATTCATAACCAAATCCCTAAATTTTTATTTTTCATGACACAAGAATCAACTAAAAGTAATCAATCGTCCCTCTATACTCTGATGACCGTATGGTTCTTTTGGAGTTTTGTAGCGGCATCTAATGGGATATTAATTCCCTTATTTAAGGATAAATTTTCGCTTACTCAAACCCAAGCCCAATTAGTTGATTTTGCGTTTTATGCTGCCTATTTCATTGGTTCGGTGCTTTACCTCATTTTCTCCCGTATCATGAAAGGAGATATTTTGAACAAAATTGGTTATAAAAATGGTATTGTAATTGGTCTTTTGATTTCAGCAGTTGGAACCTTATTATTCTATCCTGCTGCTCAAACGGCTTCATATCCTTTATTACTTTCGGGTTTATTCATTGTTGGTCTTGGATTTTCATTACAACAAACTGCCACACAACCCTTTATGATTGCCCTCGGCCCTCCCGAAACAGGAGCTCAACGGATTAATTTGGGAGGAGCTGTTAATAATTTAGGTGGAACCATTGGCCCTGCTCTAGTATCGTATGCTATTTTCGGTTCAATTGCCAAAGATGCCACAGCCAATGCTTCTATTGAAGATGTAAAGATACCTTATTTATGTTTAGGAGTACTTTTTGCCTTAATGGCTTTATATTTCTGGCGTTCTAAATTACCAAGAATTAAAAATGAAGAAGATGTTCAAGTTGACAATATTGTTATTGGTTTACCGCTTGCATTTTTGATGCTCTGCGTAGGCGTTGCCGTTGCTTTTTCCATTGAAATAGCTATTATTTTTACGTTTATTCTGATGGTTATTTTGATGATTGGTTATTTAATTTATTCGGTGGTAACTAAATCAGGAGCGATTGAAAATGCTAAATCAGTCTTGAGCTATCCGCAAGCCATTTTGGGAATGACCGCCATCTTTGTATATGTGGGTGTGGAAGTAACGATTGGCTCAAATTTGGGGGAGTATCTTAAACAAACTGAAAAATTGGATGCTTCCGAAATTTCAAAATACATATCCCTATTTTGGGGAAGTATGATGATTGGTCGTTGGACGGCTTCAATCAATATCTTTAGTCCCCCAAAATCCCTTAAAAATATATTAATTATTGTTGTGCCATTTGTAGCTTTTGCTATTATTCTACTGGTCAATTCATTATATAGTGGTTATGTTTGGGATTTATTGCCTTATGCCGCTTGTATTGTCGTAATGATTATAGCCTACTATGCAAGCAAAGAGAAACCTGTTCGTTTATTGTTGATTTTCACAGCCTCAGGAGCCGTTATGACCATTATTGGCGTAATGGCAACGGGTAAAGTTGCTTTATTTGCTTTAATTTCAGGTGGTTTATTTTGTTCGGTTTTATGGCCAAGTATCTTCTCTTTGGGAACGGCAGGTTTAGGAAAATTTACCAATCAGGGATCGGCATTTTTAATTATGATGATTTTGGGAGGTTCAATTATTCCAGTAGTTCAAGGAAAATTATCTGATTCTTATGGTATTCAGCAATCGTATTTATTAGCGGCAGCTTGTTTCATTTATTTATTTATTTTTGGAATTATCGTGCAAGGCGTATTGCGTAAACAAGGCATCGACTTTGATAAAGAAGTGGTGAAAAGTGGGGGGAAAGGACATTGATTTTATGGCTATCGGCTTTTGGCAAAATAAATTAACGCTTATTTTGCCAAAAGCCGATAGCCAAAAGCCGACAGCTATTTATGAACCTACATTACCAAACAATAGGGAAATCCGACAAAATTCTGCTCGCCTTTCACGGAATGGGACAAGATTTTTCGTGTTTCCAAAAATTTGCTCAGACTTTTAATAATCAATATACTACTTATCTTTTTGACCTGCCTTTTCATGGAAAAAGTAGCTTAAATAGAACAATAATTACTAAAGAAATCTGGAAAGAATATTTAAATAAATTTTTACAAGAAAATCAAATCCAGAAATTCTCTATAATTAGTTTTAGTATGGGCGGACGATTTGCTTTAGCAACCCTCGAAGCCTTTTCTGAGAGAATTGAAAACGTTTATCTTTTGGCTCCTGATGGCATTACGGAAAATCTATTCTATTTTGGGGCTACTCGTTTCAGTTTTACCCGTAATATTTTTAAAAAAGTTCTTGAAAATAATCATAAATTTCATGGCTTTGGTAGCTTCCTCGTACGCATGGGTATTGTGCATGAAAGTGTACTAAAGTTTGCCAAAATAATGGTGGATGCACCCGTAAAACATGAGCAATTGTATAAATCATGGATAGGATTTCGATATTTAAAATTTGACATAAAAAAAATATCTCAACTAATTAATAATCAAGGAATTAATATAAAAATATTTATGGGAAAATATGATAAACTACTTACTATTCATCATGTTTTCCCCCTCACAAAACGACTTAAAGATGCTGAATTAATTATTATAGAAGCCACGCATGGAAAATTAGTTGAAAAAACGACGGCTTATTTAGCGGAAAGTTTATTAATAGTTGTAAGCTAAATGATTATCTTTCAACTATTAATAAACTTTCTTCGTATGTTAATTGATAGTGGTGGCATACTTTTTTAATTTTTAGTTGTTTATAATTTATTATCAACCTAAGTTCAACATGAGTTTTATTACCGCTATTGGAACAGCCGTTCCTCGCAATTGTTTTCCTCAAATGCAAATTGCGGATTTTATGGCTTCGGCTTTGCAGATGAATGATTATGATCATCGAAGGCTTAAAGC
>JANXRS010000314.1 GCA_025356745.1 Arcicella sp. | reverse complement strand
TACCATTCCAGAGGAGTATTCATCTATCATTCGTAAAGGTTTAGTGATTGAAGTTGCCGTTGAGGGACAAAATAATGCTCGTTGCAAAGCAGTCGTAATTGCCCGTGAACCACAAGTAAATCAAACCACTCGAAATATATTGATTAGGGCATTATTGACTAACTGCACCGCCAATCCTGGGACATTTGCCAAAGTATATTTCAAGGCAGGTTCTTCTCGCAATAGTATTTTAATTCCAACTAATGCCATTATTCCTGATGATAAAAATAAGAAATTAGTTGTTGTGAAGAATGGAAAAGCTACTTATGTGGTCGTTGAAACGGGTGTAAGAAAAGAAGATGTTGTCGAAATTACCAGTGGGTTAAGTATTGGCGATTCTGTTGTGGTCGATGGCGTTTTATTTGCTCGTCCCGATAAACCCGTGAAAGTTAAGAGTGTAAAAACGTTGAAGTAGCTATTTGTATTATAATCAGCTAAAACCTAAATCCATTAATAAAATTACATTTCGATCAAATTTTCAAATAAAGGTTGTCAGTAATTTAATCCATATTATTCATGAATATCTCTGAATTATCCTTAAAAAGACCCATATTTGCCACGGTAATGAACATTTTGATTGTCCTTTTTGGGATTGTTGGATTTTCATTTCTGGCAGTACGTGATTACCCAGCCATTGACCCGCCCGTTGTTACGGTGAGAACTGCTTACACAGGAGCCAATCCAGACATTATTGAAAATCAAATCACCGAGCCCCTCGAAAAACAGATTAATGGAATTTCAGGTATTCGTTCAATCACTTCATCCAGTACGTTAGGAAGTAGCACAATTACCGTGGAATTTAATTTGGGTGTTCCCTTAGAAGCCGCAGCTAGTGATGTTCGTGATAAAGTTGCTCAAGCTGTCAGGAGTTTACCCCAAGATATTGATGCTCCACCCGTGGTTTCAAAAGCCGATGCCAATAGTGATTTTATCCTCATGTTAGCCATTCAGAGCAGAAGCAAAAGTTTATTGGAATTGAGTGATTATGCTGAAAATGTACTTCAACAACGTTTTCAAACCATTAATGATGTTAGTGGGGTAAATATTTTAGGGCAAAAACGATATTCAATGCGTATTTGGCTTAAAACAGACCGTATGAATGCTTATGGCTTGTCTTTCACCGATTTATCAACGGCATTAGGTAAGGAAAACGTAGAGATTCCAGCGGGTAAAATTTATGGTAGCAATACCGAAATGACCATCCGTGCGATGGGAAGATTAACGAACGAACAGCAATTCAGAGACTTGATTATTCGTGAAAGTAATACTGGAATTGTTCGTTTAGGAGATGTTGCTACCGTTGAATTAGGGCCTGAAAATCTTGAACAAAGTTGGAAGTACAACGGCGTATATGCAGTTGGTTTGGCCGTTGTACCACAGCCAGGGGCTAATTACATCAAAATTGCCGATGAATTTAATAAGCGTTTAGCCGAAATACAAAGGGAAAACAAATCAGATATTCAGTTTAAATTATTGATAGATAATACCAAAAATGTCCGCCAATCTTTGAAAGAAGTTGAAGAAACGCTGGTAATCTCTTTTGGTTTGGTGGTATTAGTAATTTTCTTCTTTTTCCGAAATTGGCTTATTGCCATTCGTCCGCTAATTGATATTCCAATCTCCTTGATTGCTACATTTTTCATCATGTATATTTTTGGATTTACCATTAATATACTGACACTTTTAGGAATTGTATTGGCAACGGGACTGGTTGTGGATGATGGTATTGTAGTAACAGAAAATATTTTCCGAAAATTAGAACAAGGTTTACCCATCAGAAAAGCAGCTTTGGAAGGTAGTAAAGAGATTTTCTTTGCGGTTATCTCAACTTCCTTGACTTTAGCGGTTGTGTTTTTACCCGTAATTTTCTTAGAAGGATTTGTAGGAAGTTTATTTAGAGAATTTGGAATTGTCGTGGCGGGTGCAGTATTGATTTCAGCCTTTGTTTCCCTGACAATTACTCCCGTTTTAAATGTTTACTTAACTCGTGAAAAAGCAGGTCACGGGTGGCTTTATGACAAAACCGAGCCTTTCTTTACAGGAATGGAAAGTGGCTATAAACGTATTCTACAAGGATTTATCGGTATTCGTTGGATGGCTTGGGTGATTGTGGTTGGTTGTGGAGTTATAATATGGTTTGCTTTCACAAACCTCCAAAGTGAAATTGCCCCGATGGAAGATAAAGGTAACGTGAGATTTACCATAACTACCCCTGAAGGTTCAAGTTATTTATATACACAACAGGTATCAGACCAAGTTACTAATTTCTTAAATGATTCTATTCCAGAACGAGATTTTGTGTTTAATGCCATCCCAGGTTTCGGTGGAGTTGGTGGAACAAATTTATCAATTGCTCGGATTGGATTAGTTAATGCAGAAGGACGAACTCGAAGCCAAGATGAAATTGCCAAACTATTAAATAAGAAATTGGGCAAATTTAATAACGCTCGTGTTTTTGGCATTCAAGAACAAACTATTTCAGTAGGAGCAGGCTCACGAGGAAGTTTACCCGTTCAGTTTGTACTTCAGAATATTGATTTTGCTAAAATTAAAGA
>JANXRS010000291.1 GCA_025356745.1 Arcicella sp. | reverse complement strand
TGTGGCGAGTCATTGATTGGATGCAATGGGTCAAATTTCGCCCATGTACTATCTTTTGTAAAATTTCTTTGGTTATAAGCCTTATTATCTCCCACAAATAAAGGCCAGCCGAAGTATCCTGCTTTACGAGCCTGATTCATTTCATCATGTCCACGAGGACCATATTTGTCCGAATTTTCTCCTGCGTCAGGACCAACTTCTCCCCAATATAAAAAGCCTGTTCTTTTATCCACTGAAATACGATAAGGATTTCTGTTACCCATTACATAAATTTGTGGACGTGTTCGGCGGTCGCTACCGTTTTCAGTCCCTTTGGGAAATAAATTTCCTTCTGGAATGGTATATGTTCCATCATCTTGGGGTTTAATTCTGAGAATTTTACCCCTTAAATCATTCGTATTTGATGACGTATAACGAGCATCCCAACCCGAACGGTTGGCACGGTCATCAATCGGAGCAAAACCTTCTGAATCGAATGGATTTGTATCATCGCCCGCTGAAAGATATAGATTTCCCTGAGCATCCCAATCAATTGAACCTCCCGTGTGGCAACAGCCTGTACGTTTTACTTGCACAGTCAAAACCACTTTTTCGGAACTCATTACCAACGTGTCTTTCACATCATCATACACAAATCTTGAAAGATGTTGAGCCGTATCTGGCAAACCTCTGGCGGGTGAATAATAGAGATAAATCCAATGATTTTTGTTATAATTTGGGTCAATATTCAAGCCCATCAAACCGTATTCATTCCCCGTAAAAACATTCAAATCAGCTACAATTTTAGTTGTCTTTTTGGTTGGGTCATAAACTTTCAATAAACCTTTACGTTGTGCAAAAAGTACTTTCCCATTATCCAAAACTGCTAATTCTGTTGGCTCATCTAATTTTTCAGATAAAGTTGTACGAATAAAACGGTTTTCTTCAGGAGGCAATTGGCTTTTCACCTTAGCATAATTCTGTTCCGAACCGCCAGCAGCCCATTGAAGCCCGCCTAATACGTGTTTCAATGCAAATTCTTCTGAAAATGTCTCATTAGTATGTCCCCAATTGGTATAAAATGCTCTGCCTCCATCATATTCATGATACCAAGCCATTGGATGAAAATTACCCATTGTGCCTTCTTTGTACGAATTTTCGTCAATCGTAAACAACACTTTTACGTCAGGACTAAAATTCTTAAAAGCGTAAAACTCATCTTTACGAATCACAGAATCAGGCATAAAATTGGTTGAAATATGCGAATGGTCTTTGATAATAAACTTGCCACTCTGCACATTTGAAACATTTTTTCCAGGGTGATTTGTGAAATATCCACCCACTAATTTACCATACCAAGCCCAATCATATTCCGTATCGGCGGCAGCATGAATACCGACAAATGCACCCCCTGCTTGAATGTAACGCTCAAATGCAATTTGTTGAGGCTCAGTCAAAACGTTACCCGTTGTGCTATTAAAAACAATGACTTTGTATTTTTTGAGATTTTCCTCATTAAATTTTGTTCCATTTTCGGTAGTATCAACTTCAAAACCATTGGCTTTACCCATGTCTTGAATTGCTTTCGTACAGAAAGGAATGGAACTATGACGATAACCAGCCGTTTTCGAGAAAATTAAAATCCGTTTCCCCTGCAAAGGATTAGGGTTTTGAGCGTAAATATTATTTCCGATACAGAAAAATATTAGAAATAACGAAAGAATCCGTTTCATAAGGAAAGATTATTATTGGGTGAATTTGTGAATACATGGAAATATTAGGAAGGTTATCCAGAATTAATATTTCTTGTGTTTGATACTTATTAAACCATAAAATTAAGGTTAAAATATAGGATAAAGATAATTAATCCTATAAAATTTACTATACGACCTTATGTGTAAGCGTTTTGTTTTATTTCTTTTTGACCAAGGCTTGATACCTCAAAAGTCCTTCTAAATAATAATAATCAGCATAAACTAAAGGTACATCAACTTCTGATTTTGCGGGTTTGTGTCCCGTACTGTGCATCAAAATAAAGTGATTATTCTCGCCAATCTTAGCTTTATAAACTGGTGTTGAAAGATTTTGTAACATCGTTTCGGCAGCTTTAAAATATTCTTTTCCCTTAGCAACTTTCATGGTTGATAATTCTAATAAAGCCGAAGCTGTAATTGCCGCCGCCGAAGCATCCCGTTCTTCATTGGGAATATTAGGAGCATTATAATCCCAATACGGAATTTTATCTTTCGGTAAATTTGGATTGTTCAAAATATAACTTGCAATTCGCTGAGCTTGAGCCAAGTATTTTTTCTGTTTTGTTTCACGATACATCACTACATATCCGTACAATGCCCACGCTTGACCTCTCGACCAAGCAGAGTAATCTGCATACCCTTGGGCGGTTTTTTTTCTCAAAACTGTTCCATCTTTATCATAACAAATCACGTGGTAACTACTTCCATTGGGTCTAAAATGATGTTTTAATGTACTATCAGCGTGTGAAAGACAAATATTGTAAAACTCTTTGTTACCTGATTCACGAGCCGCCCAGAACAGAAATTCAAGATTCATCATGTTGTCAATAATGACTGGATAATCAAAGGATTGAAATTTATTCCAAGACTTAATTACGCCCACTTTTGGGTCGAAACGAGTTGCCAAAGATTTTGCTCCATTGAGCATAATGCTTTTATATTCTGGTTTTTTGGTGAGGCGATAACCATTTCCGAAAGGGCAATAGAGCATAAAACCCAAGTCGTGCGTACCTGTATTATATTGCTCTTTTTGAATTGCCATTGTCCATTTTTCAGCCGCAGCTTTCCATTGGGGGTCTTTGGTTTGTTCAAATAAATACCACAACGAACCGCCAAAAAATCCACTGCACCACCAAGACGTAGGCATATCTCTTGGCGAACCATCGGGGTTGGTTGATTGAGGAGTTTTGGTAATATCTTGATGAGATTTCAACATTCCTTCATACTGTTGAGCTGCCAAAGTGAATTGCTTTTTTACATCAATTTTTGATTGACTTAAAGCGTTATAAGTCAAAGAAATAAAAAATAAAAATAAGAGTTTTTTCATGTTAAATTTTGGTAATGGGAAATGTTTGATGGTCTTAAAAACAAAAGATACTTAGTACTTTTGTTTACTTTTAGGACATAAAAAATGGCGAATAGAGATTCTATTTGCCAAAATATTTTATAGCTTAAAAATAAGGACTGTATCAATTTGACTGATGCAGTCCTCATTTTTACTACTGATGTTCGTCTCTCAACAAATAATTAACCGTCTTTACAGGATTGAAAGTTATCAAAGGAACTTCCACAAAAATTGTATTCCAATCTGCCATTGAACCATTCCAAAGTCCGGGGAGTTCTTGGGCTTTTAGGTCTTTCCCATCTTTTGATTTTTGCGTTACAAATCCAGTTTTTAGGTCACGATATTTCATTAAATCAAATTTCTCATTACGATAATTTTTCATCGAACAAATCAAATCAACGGGATTAAAGTGCGTTGAGTTATTAAAAATTGCCTTTTGTGCTTCATTATTCATATCCACCTGAGCAGATTCTACAATTTGCAGAGAAGTTGAATCGTCTGAATTTTTACACCAAAAAGGTCCGCCCCCAGGTTCTCCTGTATTTGGCACAACGCCACATACTCGCAAAGGGCGATTAAGTTTTTTCTGATAATACATCACCTTTTCATTATGATTCATTCCCATAAATCCAACGGGAGGCAAAACGCAAAGTTCTTTTTCAAAAAACTGAGAGAGTTCCATTAAAAGTGGTTCAGAAGCCCACTCTTTAAGCTGATATTGATAATCAAAAATACGATCTTGATATTTCAATAAAACACCAGCTAAGGCTTTTTTGTAGGCAACGGTAGGCTGTTTTATACGGTCGGGAACAACGTTATCAATATTTTTAATAAACACAATATCCGCTGAAATATCATTAAGATTTGCCAATAATGCTCCATGTCCTGCGGGACGAAACAATAACAAACCATCTTTTTCACGAAAAGGCGTATCGTCCAAATTTACCGCAATCGTATCCGTTGAACGGCGTTGTTCGGAGAAAGAAATATCAAATTTTACGTTATATTTTTCTTGGTAATTAGGAACAACTTGATTCAATAATTTTAAAAAACGACTCAAATGTTCGGGTGAAACAGTGAAATGAAGTTTTACTTTTCCGTCATTATTGGCATAATTTGCCCCTTCCACCAAATGTTCTTCTAAGGCTGTTCGAGATTCATTTTCATATCGATGAAATTTTAAAAGTCCCTTTGGAAGCGTCCCATATTCTAAGCCTTTACGAGTCAAATAATAATCGACAATCGTTTTGTTATCCGCATTTTGTGGTAAAATTTTCTTTAAATCATCGGCAAAAGCAAAGTCGGATAATTTATCGAAAAATTGGTCAGTTGATTTGTCGGATTTATCTTCCTCTAAGAAAGAAAATAACGATTTAAACATTCGGGTTGCAGCACCAGAAGCAGGAACAAACTTCAATGCTGTTAGTTTTGCTACCTTCTTTTCGTAAAGAGCCGTATATTTTTCTAACTCTTCATTCGATAATTTTAATACACCGTCATTTAGGGTTGCAGCTTTTTGTAATTGCATGAAAGGGAAACCCTCTTTAAAATCGTTGATTTGCTGATAAACAGTCTCTAAATCTATTCCTAACTCGTGAATTTGGCTAAAATCTTTTTCTAAAAACATAGTTTTGGGTTGAAGTATGATGGTTTTTTTTATTTCTGATTAAACAAAAATAGGGTAGTTATTTAAAAAGTGTTGATATACAATTCTGGTTGTAATCAATGATGAACATTTTAGTCACCAAATGATGGTACCTTAGTTTTCGGGAGAATGATAGGCTTTTTCTTACATATCGTGTTATCCTTGCTCTCAGAGTT
>JANXRS010000229.1 GCA_025356745.1 Arcicella sp. | reverse complement strand
AATGTGAATCCAATGTAATCACCTGCTTGGAGATTACCATTCAAGAGGATGTTGAATGTGTTCATAATGGTAAATGTTTTGTTTTAATGGATTTTTTTAATATGTAATTATACTTTTACAATTATGTAACTTAATGTTTATGATTTTGTTTGCCGTTCTGTTCATTTTATTTAAAAAACAAAACAAATACTATTCTGTATCATGATTCATCTGATGGGCAATAAGGAGATGAGGTAAGGTAATAAGAGAGATAAAGATGAATAGAATTGGGAATGGGTCGAAATGGTAAACATAAAGGTTACTACACAAAATAAATCCGCACAGAAAAATGATGGCTACAAATGTAAAAGGTAAAGATTTTAGATAAACCAATTTGAATGTTAAATCAGGATGATCTTTCCGTAAATAGTCATGAATATTATCAAAAGCACAGAGGGCGTGCCAACCACCAAAATAAAGAGCAAAAGCGGGCAATAAAGGCAACCAAGCAGATAAAATAAGTATTAAACTTAGTCGAAGAATTCTGATTTTATCAAACTTTATCAAATATTCTGATTGTGCAACGATAAAAATAGTTGTAAAAGATAAACCCAATAAATAGAGTATTTGCCTAACATTCAAATTAATAAAATTCCAGAAAATCATCATATTTGTTTGATTCTCAACCATTTTATTGACAATAGGACGAACTTCCTCAATGTGGGTTAATAAAATAAATGCTAAAATATAAAATCCATAAACTAACCTTGTAAACGACCAAATTAAGGCATTTTTGGGCACTTTTTCTAAATCTGTTTCGCCAAAATGCCAAGCAGAAATAATTAAGAAAGCCAATAAACTTAAGCTTGAAAACCAAAACCAAGCTAAGGCGTACAAGGCCATTATAAGAACGTATTTAATAATAAATCCAGAAAAATAATATTTTTTATTCAGTTTTTTATCAGTGGCTTCTTGAATTAAATGGTCTAAGGCTCCATGAGGAATACCCGTTAAAAGAATCAACGAAAGAAAGAAAACTACTTGAATATTTTGGGGTAAATTGCCTTGAAAAAACTGCCAAATTAGTAGGATTATGCCTAATAAAACAGTTAGCCAAGTAGGAGTATTTATAAATACTTTCAGCACTTGTGGTTTCATTTTTGTTTAATTATAATGCCATAGTAATTAAACAAGTATTAAATCAGTTTGTTTTAATTAATTTTTAAGTCCTTAGAAACGCATAAATTAATAAAAGCCCTCTTGATTTTGTAACTTGCAGATAAATTAGAAAATAAATTTAAAAACGATGAAGCAAATCATTTTTACTGAAAAAGCACCCGCCGCCATTGGTCCATATTCGCAGGCGGTTCTTTCAAATGGAACTTTGTATGTGTCAGGACAAATTGCTTTGACTTTGGTTGAAGCACGGGCAACTATTGAAGACGAAACTCGTCAAGTAATGAAAAATATGCAAGCCATTTTGGAAGCTGCCAACATGACCTTCGAGAATGTAGTTAAATGTACTATTTTCGTAAAAGACATGAATAATTTTGCGGCAATTAATGGTATTTATGGTCAATATTTTATCTCAAATCCACCTGCAAGAGAAACCGTTGAAGTGGCACGTTTGCCAAAAGATGCTAATGTTGAAATTTCGTGTATAGCGACAGTATAGTTGTGAATTGTAATTTTTGAGTTGTTATTTTGGAAATTGCATCTCAAAAATTGAAAATAACAGTTCACCAAATCACAAATAATAAAAGATGTCAGATAAACCAGTAAGAGTACGTTTTGCACCAAGTCCAACGGGTGGTTTACACATTGGGGGTGTTAGAACAGCATTATATAACTATCTATTAGCCAAGCAATTAGGCGGAAAAATGTTACTTCGTATTGAAGATACAGACCAAACTCGGTTTGTAGAAGGTGCGGAAGAATATATCATCGAAGCCCTCTCATGGGTGGGCATCATGATTGATGAAGGTGTGGGCGTTGGTGGTCCACATGCACCCTATCGCCAGTCGGAACGAAAGGCAATGTACATGGATTATGCGATGCAATTAATCAATTCTGGTAAGGCTTATTACGCTTTTGATACTTCAGAAGAACTGGATGCTATGCGGCAAACCCTTGAAAGTCAGGGTTCTGCGTTTCAATATAACGCTGCCACTAGAACAAAGTTGAACAATTCTTTGACGCTTTCGGAAATGGAAACGAAAGCAAAAATTGAAGCGGGTGTTCCTTATGTGATTCGTTTTAAAGTACCATCAAAGGAAGAAATTCGTTTTAAAGATATTATTCGTGATTGGGTTTTAGTTCATTCTTCAACGGTGGATGATAAGGTTTTGATGAAGTCGGACGGAATGCCAACCTATCACCTTGCCCATGCCGTGGATGACCATTTAATGGAGATTTCACACGTAATTCGTGGAGAAGAATGGTTGCCTTCTGCTCCTTTGCACGTGCTTTTATATCGTGCCTTTGGATGGGAAGAAAGTATGCCTCAATTTGCTCATTTACCTCTTTTATTGAAACCAGAAGGTAACGGAAAGTTATCAAAAAGAGATGCAGATTCGGGTGGATTTCCTATTTTCCCTTTATCTTGGACCATCCCAGATGGCACAAAAGCCCTTGGTTTTAGAGAGGAAGGATACTTGAAGGAAGCTCTCGTAAATTTCTTGGCTTTCTTAGGTTGGAATCCTGGAACGGAACAAGAAATGTTTTCGATGGATGAATTAATTGCGGCTTTTTCATTGGAAAAAATCAATAAATCAGGAGCAAAATTTGATATTCATAAAGCGAAATGGTATAATCAACAATATTTGAAATTACAATCGGATGAGGATTTAGCTAAAACATATTTACCTGATTATGAATTAGATACAGCTAAAAAATTAACCCATTTATTTAAAGAACGAGTAACATTTCCTCAAGAAATTGCCCAAGAATCAGAAAGACTATTAACAACACCAACAACTTATGATCAAGCAATTGTTGCCTCAAAATGGAATATTGATGCTAAGAATGGAATAAAAGCATTTCAACATATTTTACCGAACATAGAAAACTTTGTTGCCGATGAAATCAAACACGCTCTTCATGATGAATTGGAAAAGTTGGGAATCAAAATGGGTAAAATGATGCAAATGTTACGTATTGCCATCATGGGAACAGGAACGGGACCAGATTTGATGCTTTCAATGGAAATA
>JANXRS010000260.1 GCA_025356745.1 Arcicella sp. | reverse complement strand
GAGTGAAGCTGCCGTTGGGTCAAAACCGATGTAAGCTGCCGTCATTTCCTTACTTAATTGTTCTTCGGTACCAGGCATCATGTCTTGGAGCATTCCTCGCCAACGGAGTTCTTCTATAAAATTTGCTTGCATTTCGTATTAGAAAGAGAAAATTATTGATTTTTGAAATACAAAGTTAAAGATTGTCCTTTAATATTTCTTTACTCAACGCAGAGAATATTGACTACACAATTCCATTCCGCACTGCCCACGCTACCAAACCAGCAATATTTTTCGTACCTGTCTTTTCCATAATTCTATTACGATGTCCTTCCACTGTTCTACTACTAAGATTAATTTTTTCCCCAATTTGTACCGCTGTTATACCCTCACAAATCAATTGAAGCACTTCAACCTCTCGCTCTGTCAGATCAATTTGGGCTGATAAAAACGGAATTGCTTTGCGTATAGGTTTATTGGCCATTCGATTATGCATAACTTTCAATAAGAATTTTCCGTAATAATAATCTTCATTATTGACTGTATAAATAGCGTTTTCAACCTCATCTGGATCAGCATCTTTTAATAAATATCCATTCGCTCCCAATTCCATCAAATGAGATACAAATTGAGACTCATCGTGCATCGAAATAATGATAATCTTGATGTGCGAAAAACTGGCTTTAATTTGTTGAGTAGCCCTAATTCCATCTAAAACAGGCATTTGTAAATCCATTAGTATGACTTCTGGACGAGTTGCCTCCACATTATCAATTAATTCTTGACCATTCGAGGCTTGTAGAACAACTTCAAAATCATCATTATTCTGTAGTAACGATACAATTCCACGACGGAAAATGGCATGGTCATCGGCAATAGCAACTCTAATTTTATTATTTTTCATGGTTAGGGAATATATGGCAATCACAAAGCAACCGATACTTCAAAACTCGAACCTCGACCTTTTTCAACATCAATCTTAATATTTCCTTTAATTATACTAATACGACTTTCAATATTTTTGATGCCAATGCCTCGGTTTGGCTGATTGACTTCCGCCAAATCAAAACCAATACCATTATCGGATACTTGAAGTACTAAATCACTTTTTCTTATTTGCAATTGAACACTAATTACACTTGCTTTTGCATGCTTAAGAGCATTATTCACTAACTCTTGGACAGTTCGATAAAGAGCCAACTCAATCTTTTTATCGAACACTTCTAACAATTCTCCGTGACTAAAACATACCATAATACCCGTATATTCAGTCATTTTCTCTGTAAAATCTTTAAGGGCAATAATCAACCCAAATTCATATAAAGTGCTGGGCATCAGTTCCTTAGAAAGCATTCTTACATTATTAAGCGTGTCATTTAATAATACTTGCGTTTGCTTTAAAAGAAGGTCTCTTCTGACAGGATTATCTTTGTATTTTGAGATTTGCGAAAGACTCATGCGTGTAGCCGAGAGGAGCGTTCCAATTTCATCGTGTAAATCTCCACCAATTTGCCGACGAACATTTTCTTGAGAAGCCACACTGGCTTCAAGCATTTCTTGGCAATGCATTTCCTCAATACGTTCCATTTTGTCACGTTGAAAACGCTGTCGACGATTATACACAATCACAAAAACGATAATTGCGGTTACAGGCAGAAGCATGGCACAAGTGCCTAGAATGATAATTTTTGTTTCATTCATAGTAAGTGGTTAGGAATTAAGAGAAAAGAAATAATAAAAGTAAAGATAGTTTTTTCATTTCTCTTTTTGTATGACATTATCTATCCTTTACATGCCATCTTGTTGTTTAATAAGGCGTGTGTACAGAACATAAACCAAGCAAATAACGATGCTTGAAAATACCATCATGATAATTGTGCCTATTTCGATGATGAATTTGATTGTAGAGGTGTCTTGCTGAACCATAAACCAATTGCTAGAAATATACGATAAATTATTAAAAAAAAATGATAAATGAGCCAAAGTTGATTTATTGATTTATCATTCCCCAAAAGGACTATTTCACTAAATAAATTAACAAAAAAACAGCCTGAAAAATATAAAAGAACTCCAACACTTATCCAAAAATGTGAATAATAGGAGATTTTAGGAACATTTAAAGAATTTAACAATTCATAAAAATAAATCATTGCATAAGTCATTAAAACTAGACAAGTTATAATGTAAGCTGTTGAATTATAGTGATTTAAGTTTTTATAATCAATAAATGTCAATAATGTAATGACCAATAAGGTTAGTGTAGAAAAATACTTTATGAATGTATTCACTTTTGAAATTACAAAAATTTTGGTAAAATAATAACTTAAAAAAGCGTATTCCATAATATTATAAACATTACTTAACCAATGATTTGTTTGATGGTAATATATGGTAATCCAAGCAATCATTTCTACTAATGCTGAAACAATGGTATAATAGAATATAACTTTCAAAGACGATGTCAACATATTATAACGTATCAATCCTATTGAAAGTGGAAATAATACGAATAAAGAAGATATCATTATCAGAATCCAATCAAAATTAATTTTATCCATTTGTATTTTCTAAATCTTCTTCGATATCAATACAATAAGGTGGACATGTGGGCATCTGTGATACAAAAGAACCTAATGATTTATTATTTATGTCTATTGCTTCCATAATCATATGACGTGTACCTTCATCATTTCGACCATAATGAATTTTAATTCCTCCAAAATTATCTTGTGTAATCAATTTTGCAATTGCCTCCTTTGGCACAAATTGTGAATGAACCTTATGGTTGGCTTCTTCCTTAAATCGTTGTACGAAGCCCATAATTTGTTCATATTCTTCGAAGTTCTCTTTAGACGTTATTACTTTACTCATTTTAATTAGGGTTATTTAAAAGTTATTAATATCACTAAACTATTGATAAAATTTAACAATACCAAAGAAAGTAGTGGAAATGCCGTAAAATTACCCTACAGATTAGGTAGTTTTAACGTAAGCAAAACGTTAAAGCCTATTCATCCAACGTTACTTCAATCAGCTTACAACATTTCTCTGTCCTAAAACTCTTCCATAGGTTCAGAAATAGCAAGAATTGAATTTTAAGCAAAATCCTACATTTCTTAGTGATATACCTTAACTGATGGCGTTATAATTTTTTTCTGTGGGATTTTTTTTTGGCGTTAGATTTGGGGGACTCATCATTATATTGATGTTTGTGTTAATTCAAAAAAGCTACACAGCAAGTTCAAACGCTGTATTGATTGTTAAAACCTCTGTGTCCAACAAACGAGCGGATAAACTTAGGGTTTTTATTAATTCGTAATGAAAGAAAAATTTCATCGTATGAATTTTTGACTCATAAAATGCTAATTCATCTCCCTCAAAATTATTGGTTACTAAAGCATTTTTGGCCACTATTCCTTGTTTAAGCCATGTCCAAGCCACCGCTACAATTCCAAAGAAATCCATGTAAAGGTTTGCATCGGCTAAGAATACTTCGTTATCTCCTTTAGCAGCAATTCCCAAAAGGTGCATGGTGACTTTTTGGAGACGAGCTAATTCCTTCTCTAATTTTTCGGCGTAAGGTTTCAAGTCATCGTGTGTTTTTGATTGTTCGATGGTTTTCATGATTTCTCCGAACAATAACTGAGGACCTTTTCCACCATTGGCAGTGATTCCACGACCCAAAAGGTTCAATGAATGAATGCCAGTTGTGCCTTCGTAAATCGACATAATCCGAATATCACGAGCCATTTGTTCCAAAGGAAAATCTTCCGTATAACCATAACCGCCAAAAACTTGCAAGCCTTCATTCACCGATTTTATACCCATTTCGGCAGGATAAGTTTTGGCAACGGTAGTCATCATATCCAGCATTAAATGGTATGGTTTGGCTTCTTCCGAATCACGCCCCAATGCATTTATCATGTCTTCCCACAAATAACATTCCATCAAAAGCCCCAAAGAACCTTCCACAATGGCTTTTTGGAATAAAAGCATTCGTTTCACATCGGGATGATTAATAATGTACGTTTGTCCTTCTTCAAGACTTTTATTATTTAAACGTCTTCCTTGCGGACGTTCTTTTGCATATTCCAATGATGCGTAATAAGCGGCAGAAGCAATGTATGTTCCGCCCATACCCACGCCCAAACGAGCTTCATTCATCATTTGGAACATATATTTTAAGCCTTGATTTGGCTGTCCAACTAAATATCCCACCGAATTATCTTTATCACCAAAAGTCAAATGCATCGCTGGCGTTGCTTTTTGACCCATTTTGTGATAAATACCCGTTGAAATCACATCATTATCTTCGGTATATGAACCGCTTCCATTATCTCTAAACTTAGGAACAACCATTAACGAAATCCCTTTTGTTCCCAGTGGAGCACCCTCAATTCGAGCCAGTACTAAATGAATAATATTATCCGCAATATCGTGGTCTCCCGCCGATATGAACACTTTTTGACCTTTTATTTTGTATGTTCCATCGGCTTGTGGAGTGGCAGTTGTCACCACATCCGACAATGAACTTCCCGCTTGTGGTTCTGTCAAACACATAGAACCCGTCCACTTTCCATCCACCATTTTTGTAGCAAATTTCTCTTTCAATTCTTCCGTTCCAAACGATAAAATCAAATGAGCCGAACCCGCCGTTAAACCCGTAAACATCACAAAAGCATTATTTGCCGAACCACGAATCATTTCAGCGGCAGCACCTACAAGCGTTGGTAATTGTTGCCCGCCGTGTTCATATTTAAACATTGAACCAATCATACCCGCATCGCCCATAGCCTTCACATAATCTCTGACGGCAGGATGAACTTTCACTTTTCCGTTCACTAATTCAGGCTGATTTCTGTCAGACGAAACATAAGCTGGGCGTAATATTTTTTCAGCAATTTCCTCATTAGCATCTAATACCATATCAAACATATCAGGCGTATAGTCTTGGAAATAAGGGTATTTAGTCAATTCTCCCACGTTGAGAACTTCCTTTAACATAAAGTCGAGATTGCGACGTGAATATTGTTGTGCCATTGTTTGAATAGATTTGTTATGCTTGCATACAATTTTATGTAAAAATAATGATAAATAAAATTGTATGCAAGCATAACAATATTATTTTTGGATCGTAAAAAAACGTTGTCTTTTTGGAACAACGTCATTTAATTTTTACTAAATAAGAAATCATTATAATCTCTACTTACCCTATATTACCCTATACTCTACACTACTAAAAATTAAAGAGGCTCAAAATCATTGTAATTTTGTTTTGCGAACAAGAAAAAACGATGATAATGACCCTCCAAAGCGAAATTAGAAGAATTTTAAACGAAAACCAAATTGTAAAAAACGCCTCTCG
>JANXRS010000008.1 GCA_025356745.1 Arcicella sp. | reverse complement strand
TACCCATCAACAAGTAGCTGATGTTCAAGATAAACTCAATAACAGACCAAGAAAAAAATTAGGTTACTTTTCTCCTAACGAATTTTATAAAATTAATTTCTTAAATAATGAAGTTGCATTTGCGACTTGAATCCAGCTTTCTAATAAATTGATAAATTTATAGTGAAGCAAGATGGAGATTATGTATACATAAACTGTCGTGCAAGCACTTTTAATCTGAAATGTAAGTGTGATAAAACCCTCGAATAAAAGGGGATTGTAATTTGATTTTCAAACAAGAAATGTTAGAAAGTAGGTCTAATGGTGATTAAATCCTCTTAAAAAACCTTGTGTATTTGACGGTAAGATTATTAGGATAATTCCTGAGTACTTTTATGTCTATTACTAAGTTGTTACTCTACCCGAAGATTTTGTTCTTGAAAACAAAAAGGCTGAACTTTGAGCTACCAAGCATCAAAACAGCCTTTAAGGATGAAACAAATCATCAAAGACGAAATTATAAAATTGTTGGGTAAAATCCCATTAGCAACGAATTTAGCGAGGAAGAAATTTATATCTTCCTTCATATTAGGTTTAATTGATAGTCGAAAAGTACAATTTCAAGAAATTGCAATTCATATTGAATCTGATGCAAAACTTGACTCAGTTGAACGAAATATTCAGTCTTTTTTTAAGGATTACGAATTTGCCTATCAACAGGTTTGTCTGGTACTATTATTGTTTTTACCCAAAGGAAGACTTACTTTATCAATAGATAGAACAGATAGTTCCACTACGGATGTTACTTTGGGACATATCAGTGCAATGTTTTAATGATAGTTGCTCAATATGGTTCTGTCGGCATTCCGCTTTATTGGGAATTATTAGAAAATAAATCAGGCAATAGTAATTGTCAAAATCGCCAGGATTTACTGATAAACCTTATCAAAGTTATCGGAGTAAAACGAATCAAAGTAATTATTGGTGATAGAGAATTTATTGGGCAAAATGGATTAAATATCTCAAAGACAATGATATATCATATTGTATGCGTGTTCCTAAAAGTCATTTAATTACCCTCAAAAATGGAAATACATTTTCAGTAGTAGAACTATTACAGCAACAAGCAGAACGATATTTTCACGATTGTATGGTTGATGGCGTTTGGGGTAATGCAATGATAAAACGCTTACCATCCGATGATTATTTGTTCTTAATAAGTGATTTGCCCGCTAAAAAATTAGGTGCAATTTATCGTAAACGCTGGTGTATAGAAGTTTTATTTCAGACTTTTAAGGAGCGTGGATTTGATTTGGAATCAACCCATTTAAAGTGTCCTAAAAAGCTAAGTAAATTATTAGTTTTTGTAAGCATTGCTGTTGCTATTTGCGTTAAATTTGGTGAATACTATCACCAAAAAGTACAAAAAATAAAAACTAAGTCCCATGGATATAAAGCCAATAGTTTTTTCAGAAAAGGATTGAACATTATTAGGAGAGGATTAAAGAATCCTACCAAAGTCTTTGTTCAACTCTGGACTAATTGCATTAGGGTATTTGCAAAATGGATAAATATACAAATATCTTACAATCAACACTTTAAAGAAATCTTCGGGTAGAGTACTAAGTTGTTACTACTTTACTACTACTTTGGTCAACTTTATTACTAAGTTATTACTATCCGATTCTAAAATATAATTTTTCTAATAAGTTTCCATAAAAGAGTATTCTGATGAATAACAAAGGCTTTTGTAAGGATGTATTGTAGAAAGGCAAGCGGTGTTATTGTTATCACAATAACGGTTCTCAGGTTCACTTTGAGTAAGAAGACTCACAGCTATCTTTCTTAACTTTAGGTTTAAACGACCTCTTTAACTGAATTTCCACGTAAAAGAATTATACCTGTAAAGTATGTTGATTTTGTGGAATTATAGATTAGACACTTTACAGAAATATCTATTGTATTGCTAACTTTCAAGTCTTCAAAATACGGTATTATATCTTCAAAGTGTCTCATAACCTTTGTGAGTACAGGAAAGGATCTTCCCAATTTGTAAAAAAAGGATGTAATTAAAAGTATAATTTTTCAAAGATTTGATGTAATTAATTTGTTTCAAATTCAAGAATTTGCTCTTATAGTTTTAAGTAATTTATGGTCACTTCTTTTGCTAAAATTGAATTTTCAAACGATGAAATAAATGACTTTTAGCTTCTCCTCGTCAGATTTTTCAGCTCTCGTAAATTATTTGATTGATTTCTCCATTTTGCTATTAAAGAAAATTCAATATTATTTTTATCCATTTTTGTGGGATCAATGAGAGGACAGGAAATATTTACGCTTACTCGAATAAATATTATTAATGTTGTTTCTCAACCAATATAACGTTCGCCAAATAAATCTTCAGGGCAGGAGAAAACGATTAATTTAAGGAGAGTTTTTAACGCTAAGTAAGATTTGAACATTCTTATTTGACTATTTCAATCATATTTGTGGGGAAAAGAATGATATTAAGAAATATGACATAGCTCAAGACAATAGTTTCTATTGAAGACGTATCGACGACGCATCGACGACAAAAACATTAAAAAGTAGTAATCTATCAATTTTTCGACGACGTATCGACGACAAATTTCAAATTAATTTGAAGCAGCAGTAGTGTTTTTTAGAGTACGCTAATAATAATTTTTATTTTATGAAATCAAAAAAGTGAGGGTATAACTCTCTACTCATCGTTAACCCGAGAGCCGTTAATGTGGTAATAGTAAGACCTGAGTACATCAAAAAGTGTGG
>JANXRS010000501.1 GCA_025356745.1 Arcicella sp. | reverse complement strand
CTTGTTCATACCCACTTGTAGGCGGTGAAAAATACGAGTATTTTCGTATCCTTTCTTCCGAAGAGTCTCATTGAAATCCTCTTGCCCAATGAATTCATATAAACGATTAAAGGCATCATTATCCGAAACCATCAATATTTTTTTGATGTAATGAGCCACCGAAGGCAAGCCATTTTCAGCCGTAGAATCTTTCGTTACGGGTGTGTGTCTTTCATACTCAGCTCCTGTTAACATAACGGTTTCTTTTGTTAATCCTTTGATTTTTAGATTATTGATTTTTTCTAAAGCTAAAGCACTGGCTGGAAATTTCACCGTGCTGGCAGGATAAAAGTATTCTGAGTTATTAATCCGATACCCAAAAGTGGTAAATTTTGGGCGATTTTTTTTATCCCTATCAATCTGAGTATATAGAATTTGCAATCGATATTTATCAGCATTATCCATCAATTCCTTAAATTGTTCGGGCTTGGTAGCCATCAGTTTTGGCAATAAATCTGTGTTGATTTTTTGAGCGTTGGACATAATGGAGGGAAAGATAACCAAGAAGAAGACGTATATTTTTTTCATAATAATTATGGATTAAATATTATTTTTCTAAGAATTTTATTTTTGATACGCATTAACTAATCCCGCTAATTTATCCAAATCCTCCTTCAAATGCAAAGCACTGACAACCAAACGAGTAACGGGCAAATCGGTAGCCGTTGGATATGGAAAACAGGCAGTCATAATTCCATTTTCTTTCAAAAACTCATGCACACCTAATTGATGCGTACAATAAGCAGGATAATTTTCAATAGAATCCAGAAAGGAATTTTGAGGAATCATGGAATTAAAATAGGTAATATTTTCGGATAGTTTCTGCTGTTGTTCCATAAAATAATTAAGCGAATTCACGAAGGTATCCAACAAAGCGGGCATCATGGGCGATGCACCCGAAAACATGGGCGATTGACGTATAGATGAAAGCGTTTCCACATCTGAGAAAATTACGCCACCCGTCATGCCCATTGCTTTATTGAGGGAAGACGTGATGATGATTGAATGATTGGATGATTGTGTAATTGAGTGTTTGAGATGGTAAACCCCAAAACTATGCGAAGCATCCACAACAATCGTGATGTTTTTACCTTCAGGCAGTTCATTAATCCATTGAAAATTAAATCTTTCCACATAAGGAGAACCCACAGAATCTGAACAAATAACTATATTTTCAGCAGTACATTCGCTAACTTTATCAGCAATTTGCAAAGCCCAAGCTGTATAACTTAAACCCTTTTCCCAATCTTCCGATTGAAGACCTTTCCCATTCCAAAGAGCAGGGTGAGTTTTGGGAGCAAAGAAGAATTTAGTATCAGGTTTTTGAAGAAAATTAACCACCAATTGCCCCGCCCACATTCCCGATGAGACAGTTAAAGCCGATGGAAAGTTAGCAAATTTAGCCAATTCAATTTCCGCTTTTTCATAAATTTCCAGGCGAATATTATTGTTCCGTGAACTTCCCCAAGATGTTCCATAACGAGCAAAAGCACGCAAAAAATTCTCTCTAAACCCTTGATGATGAGGCATTCCCAAATAAGAAGTACCACTGAACCAAAGATATTCTTGATTATTAGTTATGAAAGTTCGGCTTGGAAGATGGTCGGTTATGTAGTTCATTTGTTAATTATTTATCGTAACCCCGCTCCCGTTCCATTTTCATCAGCGTAAATCACTCTGCCATAATCAATGGTAATGCCCGTTGAAATTTGGTCGTCCGCCAAAAGAATGCCGTCCATATCCACGTAATCTAATAAAGGCAATAATTGTGCAATGGCGGAACAGCCCACATTTGATTCAGTCATGCAACCCACCATTACTTTCAATCCCAATTTCCGAGCGTGGGCAATCATACGCCTTGCGGGCGTGAGTCCTCCGCATTTCATGAGTTTGATATTGATGATGTGAAAAAAACCGTAACAACGAGCTACGTCATCCTCCACAATGCAACTTTCATCCGCCATGATGGGCAGAACCGACTCGGCAAAAACTCGTTTCATGCCTTCCCAATTGTCGGCTTTCATGGGTTGTTCAATGAATTCTACGCCTAACTCCTTCAAAGCAATGGCATTTTGCAAAGTTTCCTCTACGTCCCAAGCTGTGTTGGCATCTACTCTAAAAACGGCATCGGTATGTTTGCGAAGTTCTTGTACAATTTTAATATCATCTTTTGTACCTAATTTGATTTTGTACAATGGAAAAGGCGTTTCTTGCATTTTTCCAACCATTTTCTCAACGGTATCAATGCCGATGGTATAATCTGTAATGGGATTATTGGCAGTATCCAAACCCCAAAGTTTATATAATGGTTGTCCTTTTTTCTTTGCCCAAAGGTCATTGGCGGCAATATCTAAGGCACACAAAGCAAAAGGATGGTCATCTTTGAGATGAGGATACATTTCCGCCCAAAATTGTTCTGGATTTTGGAGGTCATAATTTTCAATGAGTGAACGAACTGCCTCTAATTGAGTTATCATTTTCTCTATCGTTACGCCATAATAAGGTGTTTCGGTAGCTTCGCCAAAGCCCCGAAAATCACCATCTCTAAGTTCAACAATGAGGGTAGGTTGCACATCACGGGACTCGTGCGTAATGGTAAAAGTATGCCGAAGTTTTAAATTGAATTCATGAAGGATTAACTGCATTTGCTGGTTTTATTTGTTTGCTCTAAGTTAGGGAAGATTTTGATAAATTGTGTTTTTGAGGTTTGATAAATTGGGTTAGGGGAAATGGGTGTAAATTAGTAAGAGTTAAACTACTATTGGATACTACCCATTTTGTCCAATGCTCGTTTATCTTTAATTTCAGTTTTAAAGTTAAGTAAAATAGAGTAATTTTGTTTAAGTAACATTTTATATTTTTAATTATGAAAGTAGTGTCTTTTTTTGCTGGAGCTGGTGGTCTTGATTTAGGCTTTCAAAAAGCTGGGTTTAATGTTGTGTGGGCTAATGAATACGATAAAGAAATTTGGGCTACTTATGAAAAAAATCATAAAAACACAATTTTAGACAGGAGAAGTATTGTTGATATACCTTCAAATGAAGTTCCTGATTGCGATGGAATAATTGGTGGACCGCCTTGTCAAAGTTGGTCTGAGGCTGGTTCAAAACTTGGTATTGCTGATAAACGTGGTCAACTTTTCTATGAATTTATGCGAATTCTCGCTGACAAAAAGCCTAAATTTTTCTTGGCTGAAAATGTATCAGGAATGTTATTACCTGCACATAAAGAAGCGTTAGCTAACATAAAGCAAATGTTTACAGATATTGGATACGAATTGTCTTTTCAATTATTAAATGTTTCAGATTATGGAGTTCCACAAGATAGAAAACGTGTTTTTTTTATTGGCTTTAGAAAAGATTTAGGTTTGAAATTTACTTTTCCTAAACCTACTACTGTTGATAATAAAATCTCTCTTGAAAAAGCGATTGGTGATTTAAAAGATACTGTTTTGCCTGCAAAAAATGGCAATTATACAAATGGTAGTGAATGTAAAGTATTAAATCACGAATATATGATTGGTGGATTTTCATCAATGTTTATGTCACGAAATAGAGTCCGTTCTTGGGACGAGGTTTCATTCACAATACAAGCTGGTGGTCGGCACGCACCAATACACCCCCAAGCTCCCAAAATGGCATTTATTGAACAAAATTTACGTCAATTTGTAAAAGGGAAAGAGGAATTGTATAGAAGATTGAGTGTTCGAGAGTGTGCAAGAATTCAAACATTTCCTGACACTTTTTCATTTGAATATAATAATGTAGTTGCTGGATATAAAATGATTGGAAATGCTGTCCCTGTACGAATGGGTACGGTTTTAGCTCAAAAAATACTTTCTGATTTAGAAAGTTTAAAAGTAGAAAGTAATATACAATTGAATGGTATGTCAACAGAATATAATGGAAGTATTGTTATAAAAAAATTAAATGAACTCTTAAATCAAGTAACCGCTTAATGGCTAAAATTGCAACCCAAACTATCAATGGAAAAGCATTTGAATTTGCTTTATTGATTGAGTTTTTAGAACGATTAAAAATTGTTACTTCTGTGTCTGTAATTGAAAATGAATCTTTCAAAACGGCTCAAAAATGTTTTTTGAGTTTTAAAGAGAAAGAACAAGGTAATTATAAATTAAATGCAAGTTTTGCAGTTAATTTTTTACTTGATATTGAACCAAGATTATCAAATGGAGTAAGTAATAAAGATGTTTTACAACTTGAAATTTTAGCAGATAAAGCTGGTCAAATAGGCGATGTTCGAGATGTTTTGGCAATTAGGTCATTGCAAAAATGGGAAATCGGCATTTCTGCAAAAAATAACCATAGAGCTGTGAAACATTCTCGTCTATCAAATGATATTGATTTTGGGCAAAAGTGGCTTGGGTTTCCTTGCTCCACTGAATATTTCAAGGAAGTTGGACTTATCTTTGATAATTTGGCAAAATTAAGAACTGCAAGTAAGGCCACTCAAAAATGGAATACTCTTGGTGATTATCACACATCTGTTTATGTACCAATTTTAGATGCTTTTAAAAAAGAATTATTGCGTTTAGATAAAGAAAATCCTGGAGTCGTTGCAGAACATTTGATTGAATACTTAGTAGGAAACAAAGATTTTTACAAGGTCATAAAAGGCAGTAATAAGGTGGAAATCCAAGCTTACAATTTACATGGAACATTAAATTTATCTTTTGAGAACGTGAAGCCAAAAGCAAAAGTCCCAAGATTGAAATTGCCAAATAGACTAATTGAAGTCGTTTACCAAGAAAATTCAAAAACGACTTTGCTGGTTACATTGAATGAAGGTTGGCAAATATCATTTCGTATTCATAATGCAAGTTCACGAATTGAGCCATCATTAAAGTTTGACATAAATTTAGTTTCAGCACCTCATAGTCTTTTCTCTAATCAGTTATTTATCAGTTAGTTTGTTGTATGAATATTTTGGCTTGTAACAGCTAATTTCCAAACCAAAAACAGGTCGTTGAACAAAACTCAACGATCTGTTTTCTTACATAGAAATGAGTAATCGGAAAATCCCCTCTACCACCCGTTGTTGCCAATATCTTCACTGATAAAAAGTAGTTTTTCTAATAACAAGTGAACGATTAAGTTATATACTCTCGTTGTCATTAGATAAGGTGTGTAACAGCATACAAAATCAACTTACTTAAAAACAAAAATGAACTCAACACACACAAAAGCATTTGGGACAAACTCTCCGACGGATAATTTGAAACAGATGACCATTGAACGAAGAACGCTAACGGCAAAAGATATTGAAATTGAAATTCTATATTGCGGAGTTTGCCATTCCGATTTACATACGGCAAATAACGATTGGGGCGGAAGTGTCTACCCTGTGGTTCCGGGTCACGAAATTGTGGGAAAGATAACGAGTGTAGGAAGCGAAGTAACCAAATTCAAAGTAGGTGATTTAGCAGGTGTTGGCTGTTTGGTAGACTCTTGCAGAACTTGCGATAGCTGTAAAAAAGATTTGGAGCAATATTGCTTAACAGGATTTACAGGAACTTACAACGGTAAAGACAAACATTCAGGAGGTCATACTTTTGGTGGATATTCCGAAAAAATAGTAGTGGAAGAACACTTTGTATTGAAAGT
>JANXRS010000491.1 GCA_025356745.1 Arcicella sp. | reverse complement strand
CTGGTTTTAGGTTTATGTTAACATAAATACTTCATTTTTAGGTTTTATCTTAAATTGAATCTTTTTTCATTATCCAAAATAAGCTCAATTTGTATTTTTCCAAGCAGTTTTATTGTACTTTTAAATGCGTTGAACCTGGTTCAGATACGAATAAATTAAAACCAATTAAATAAGTAAAATAAATTTCTAAACGGGCAAAATCTAAAAGCCAAAACTCAGAAAACTCATGAATCGTAAAAATTTCATCCAAACCACTTTAGCCGCTTTATCTGGTTTACCATCATTTGGCTTCTCGTTTAGAAGCAGTTATAATACTAAATTACCAAAGATGACTTTGGAACAAACAATGCTTGAAAATGCTCCGTTTTCATTACCTGCTTTGCCATATTCACCCGAAAGTTTAGAGCCAAATATTGATAAATTGACGATGGAAATTCATCATGGTCGTCATCATAAGGCTTATATTGATAATTTGAACAAGGCGGTGGTAGGTACTACGTTAGAAAAATTCGCTTTGTATGATATACTGAAAGATGCAGGTAGGCAATCACCCGCTGTGCGTAATAATGCGGGCGGACACTGGAATCATACTTTCTTTTGGAATGTGATGTCACCAAAGGGTGGAGGAATTCCAAAAGGTGCATTGGCAGACGAAATCACGAAGAGGTTTGGATCATTCGATAAATTTAAAGAAGAATTTGCGAAGGCAGGAACAACCCGTTTTGGGTCAGGATGGGCTTGGTTGATTGTTCAGGATAAAAAACTGGTTATTTCTTCAACGCCAAATCAAGATAATCCTTTAATGGATGTAGCCGAGAAGAAAGGTACACCAATTTTAGGATTAGACGTTTGGGAACACGCTTACTATTTGAAATATCAAAATAAACGGGCTGATTATATCACTGCATTCTGGAATGTTGTAAACTGGGATGCTGTGACTAAAAATTATGAAAATGCTTTGAAATAGGGATTGAAAGTTAGTTTTAGGAATTAGAAAAAAGGAATTTTTCTAATTCCTAAAAACTGAAACCAAACACCTAAAACCTAAAAATAAATGACACTCCTCGACACAATCCCCTCGCTTGATTTAGCGGATTTTACGGCTGGCGATGCTACTCGTAAAGCTAAATTTGTACAAGATTTAGGTATAGCTTTTAACAATATAGGTTTTGTAGCCATTAAAAATCATGGTTTAACAAACGATAAAACTACAGATTTATACGATACTGTTCAGAAATTTTTCCTTTCTTCGGATGAATTAAAACAAAAGTATGCCATTGAAGGAATCGCTGGACAAAGGGGGTACATTGGTAAAGGAAAAGAAACTGCCAAAGGATTTAAGGCGGCAGATTTAAAGGAGTTTTATCACGTTGGTCAACCAATTTTTAATGATGGCGACCCAATTTGGGAAGAATATCCTGATAATATTTTTCCTAAAGAGTTTCCTGATTTCGAGAGAGATATGCTTCATACTTACCGTACTTTGGAAAATGCAGGTAAACAATTATTACGTGCCATTGCTTTGTATTTAGCATTACCCGAAAATTATTTTGAAGATAAAGTTAAACATGGTAATTCTATTTTAAGAGCTATTCATTATTTTCCAATTCCTAACCCTGAAGATTTACCAGAAGGTGCTGTTCGAGCGGCTGCTCATGGAGACATCAATTTGATAACCATTTTGATGGGTGCATCTGCCGAAGGTTTGGAAGTATTGCGTACTGACGGAAAATGGATTGCGATAACTTCATTGCCTGACTATGTAGTGGTAAACGTAGGGGATATGCTTGACCGTTTAACAAATCATAAATTAAAATCAACGATTCACAGAGTAGTAAATCCTCCAAAAGAAAAATTGGGAACCTCCCGTTTTTCAATACCCTTTTTCATGCACCCTCGTTCAGAAATGGACTTGACTTGTTTATATTCTTGTGTAGATGTAACGCATCCCAAAATGTATGTTAACATGACCGCAGGAGAATTTTTAAATGAGCGATTAATTGAATTGGGATTGAAGAAATAATAGTTGCCATATAAACATTTCAAGATAGGCTAAACCACTATGAAAAAAATCAGACGACTCATTTTTTTAAAAGACGTACTGATTTTGGCGTGTACTTCGTTTGGGGGGCCACAAGTGCATTTAGCGATGTTTATTGACCTTTTCGTGAAGAAAAGAAATTATCTTTCTGAAACGGAACTTCTTGAAATACAGGCACTTTGTGCCATGCTCCCTGGACCAACTTCCACTCAAACGATTACGGCTTTGGGCTATAAAATTGGAGGTCCAAATTTAGCGTATATTACTTTATTGGTTTGGATTACGCCTGCCGTTGCCATTATGACGGTGGCGGCTTTTGGCATGACTTATCTTAGAAATCGGGAATTAATTCGATTTATTCAACCCATTGGGGTCGCATTTATTATTCAAGCTGGCTATATTTTAGGTAGAAAAGTTATCAAAAACAATGTAGGAATAATCTTGATGTTTATTTCTGCGACCTTTGCATTTTACTATCAATCGCCGTGGGTTTGCCCGATTGCCTTGATGGTGGGCGGTACTTTCACTTCCTTTAATTACAAAGATTATCCGCTTCAAACGAAGCATAAAATGGTGATTCCTTGGGCTAATTTTAATCTTTTTTGGGGATTTCTCTTGTTCTTAGCGGTTCTGGGGCATTTTACGGATTATGAACCTATCCGACTTTTTGAGAATTTTTATCGTAACGGAAGCCTTACTTTTGGCGGAGGACAAGTTCTTGCCCCGATGCTTTATACAGAATTTGTTGAATTTAAAGGACTTGTTCGTGGAGATGATTTCCTGACAGGCATGGCACTTTCTCAGGCATTACCAGGACCTGTTTTTGCTCTAACTTCTTATTTGGGTGTTTTAGTAATGAAAGGCGGAACATGGTACGAGCAATTATTGGGAAGTATGGTTGGAGCGGCAGGGATTTTCTTACCAGGAACATTTTTGATATTTTTTGTTTACCGAATTTGGGGACAATTAAAACAATTCAGGGGAATTAGAGCTTCTTTGGATGGTATTAATGCCACTTCGATTGGACTAACACTTGCAGCAGCTTTTACCTTTATCGTTCCAATGGTGCAACGAGTTGATTATTTGGGAATTATCACAGTTTTGGTTACTTTGTGCCTTACACAATTTACTAAAATTCCGACGTTTTTTATCTTTTTGGGTGGGCTAGTTTTGGGTCTGTTGATATAAATGGAAAAAAATTATACTAATGGTTTACGAAATTTTTCCATTTGAGCATAATACGCTCGTGCCTCGATTAATGTTTTCCAGTTTGAGATACGATTGAGAAAGTCGGAGAGTTTTTGCATAATTATGGGAATATGTTAAAAGCGTACAATATAACTTCTAAAAAATGTAAGTCTTCCCGTCGTTCTAGAAAAGATTTATTAATTTTTTGGTAAGATGCGAAGGGCAAAATATTACAAAGATTCTTTCAACCCGAGGTCAGAAGGAAGTCCATCTAAACTTTTTAGGTTATTGGTTTTGATATACTCTTGTAGCCCTTTTGCTCCTTTTTGTTCAGCCCATTTGAAATGTATATCCCTTTCGCTGATAAAGTCAAACATGGGTATTCCAAAGCCGCACGAAGTCTGAACTAAATGAATATCTGCCACGATGATTTGTCGGGTACTTGGATAAATAGTAAAGTGCGGAGCGTATAAATCCCAATCCGCAGAATTTGGTAGTACCGCAAAGCCTTTGCCGTATAATCTGAGAATATTTGGCGTTTTATCGAATGAACAAAACATAATCGTGATTCGTCCATTTTCTAAAGTGTGGGCAGAGGTTTCATTTCCACTACTGATTACATCCATGTAACCAATTCTATTGTTACCCAATACCCGAAAGGCATCCATTCCTTTGGGAGAAAGATTAATATGTCCTTCCGCACTCAAAAGGGAGTGCATCAAAAAGTGTGGGGCAAATGATTATTGATGTATTCAGCCCAAGAACGAATGAGGTTAAATTAGCTATCTTAAAATGATTCTCCTAAAATACAAATGTACTTGCCCCACATTTTTTGATGCACTCCCTTATCAAAGTGGTACACATATTTTTGATGAGCAACTTTATAAAGACCGTTCGGTAATTGAACACTCTAACGTTTGGATTGATGGGTTCAAGGCTCTTTTGGTGAGGTTTGAATTCTCAGTCATAAATTGGTTGCAAGTGCAAATCGGGGCTTAAAGTAAGATATAGTAGTATAAACTACTGATTTTCAGACAGTTAATTGATTGTATTTTCAAAATTTTCAAAATGTAAGTAACTGATAATCAACAAGTTAAATTTTATCTTCCAAATTACCTTTTCAAATATTTATATAATGTCGGCTTCGTAATCTTTACCGTCTCACAAATCTCTTTAATACTGTGTTTTTTAGAATCGTACATCGTTTGTGCCGTTTTTAATTTGGTGGCATCTAATTTACGTTTTCTACCCCCTTTGATTCCTCTTGCTCTGGCAGCCTGTAAGCCCGCATTTGTTCTTTCTACAATGAGATTTCTCTCAAATTCTGCCAAAGCTCCAAAAAGATGAAAAACAAGTTTTCCAGTGGGTGTTCCAGTATCAATGCTCTCTTGTAGTGATTTTAGAGCTACTTTTTGAGTATCAAGATAATTTATCCAATCAATCAAGTCTTTGAGATTACGCCCCAATCGGTCGAGTCGCCAAACGACAAGTGTATCACCTTCACGGAGTTGTTCTTTGAGTTTATCAAGCTCAGGTCTTTGGGCGGTTGTACCACTAATTTTGTCAATAAATATTTTCTGACACCCCGCCAATGTTAAAGCATCCGTCTGCAAATTGAGGTTCTCATTACAATTGGACGAAAAGTAGCGGTTTCAACCTAAATAATTAGTTATTAGTCCTCAATTTTACTCATTTTTGAACGATAATTGTAAACCGTTCCATAGGCAATCCCCAAAGTCT
>JANXRS010000453.1 GCA_025356745.1 Arcicella sp. | reverse complement strand
GCCTGGCACTATCAAAGTGTCAGGCATTATTTTTATACTGAAACTAAATATGACTATATTTTTTTCTTTTGAATGATATACAAGCCTATGGATGATACGATTAATAATAGTAAATTGCCTACGATAAAACCATAACTATAAGAGGTTAAATCATTGTATCCAATAATTTTTGAAGTAATATTAAAAGTTGAAATACCGATTATTATAATGGCAATAATTGAAAGGAAGATTTTCATAATTTAAGAATTAAGGTGTCAATAATTCATTGACACCTTAAAATGTTTACTTTTTAACAATGGTTGTTGTTGGCGTATAAATGCCAAAAGTAATTGCACCAATTAAACGTATGGGTAACTGTTAAATCATAATCAGAAGCACCACCAGCCATTTGTTTAGCATTAGAAACGCTTAATGGAGCTAACCCTTGAATTAAAAAATGATTTTTGCCTTTTACTTCAACTCCTGTTTGTGAACCTTTTCCCACCACAGCAGTGTAGGTAAAACAAGAAGTCATCATTAATGATATTGAAATCATTATGGCAATGTTTAATAATACTTTTTCATGGCTAATAATTTTAAACAGTTCCTACTCTTGTGGCTTTTCGGTGACGCCCCGTTTTAATGGTTTCTGGACTCCATGTCAACTAAAAGTCAAAAGTAGTGAATATGTTAATCTAATTGATGAACCATTTCTATTATTAATTATCAAATTATTATACGGTTTTAAACCAATTCTCTATTAATCTCAAAACCTTCTAAATAATCAGAAACTCGTTTTACAAATTGCCCTCCTAATGAACCATCCACCACTCGATGGTCGTATGAGTGTGAAATGAACATTTTATGTCTGATTCCTAATAAATCGCCTTGTGGGGTTTCAATAACGGATGGTTTTTTCTGGATTGCTCCAAACGCCATAATGGCTACTTGTGGTTGCATAATAATCGGAGTGCCCATGATGTTTCCAAAAGTTCCAATGTTTGAAAATGAATACGTTCCACCTTCCAAATCTTCTGGTCTGAGTTTGTTTTCCCTAGCACGTTTTGTCAAATCATTAATTTTCTTGGTGAGGCCTATCAAATCATATTGGTCAGCATTATGAATGACAGGAACAATTAAATTGCCACTTGGCAATGCCACCGCCATGCCGATATTGATTTTTGCTTTTATAATTATTTTATCACCATTAACGGAGGCATTTATTTGGGGAAAATCTTTAATCGCTTTGGCAATTGCCTCCACTAAAATAGGGGTATAAGTAATATTTTCTCCGTATTGCTTTTTGAAAGAATCCTTAATATTATTTCTCCAAATTGCCACATTTGTCATGTCCGTTTCGACAAATGAAGTAACATGAGGAGCAACTCTCACGGATTCAACCATTCTATCCGCAATCATTCTTCGCATTCTATCCATCTGAATAATTTCATCATTTCCAGAAATTATCATAGGTTTAACTTTAACTTCTTCCTTGGTTTTTAATGGAATAAAAGAAGTTCTACTTTCCAAAAATGCAAAAATATCACGTTTCGTTACACGTCCTTCTACACCAGTTCCTGCAATAGATTCTAATTCTGAATTCGATATTTTTTCTTTTTTACAAATACTTAAAACTAAAGGCGAATAAAATCTTAAACCCTCTGTATTTGACGAATTTATGTTCGAAATTGGTTCGAGGTTAATTCCCGTTAAAGTCTGAATATCAAGAATTTCCTGCACTAATTTTTCTGAAACTTGGGTAGTTTTAGAAAAGTCATTTTGCTCTTCACCATTGGTTTGGATTAGGCAAATGGGTTTCCCAATTTCTGCAACTTTACCTTCAGGTACAAGAATTTCTGTGAGTATGCCAGTATGGGAGGACGGTACTTCGGTATCAATTTTATCCGTGGCAACTTCCAATAAATATTCATCGGCTTCAACTTTATCACCTACTTTTTTTAGCCATTTCAAAATTGTGGCTTCCATAATACTCTCGCCCATTTTGGGCATAATAATTTCGATTAGAGACATATTTTTCTTAATAAATTAAGTATGTTGATGGTTGTTAAATGAATATTTTGCTCACGAGAACCTCCTAAAGTTAATTGTTTAGTAATCGTTTTATTTTCTGTAGCAATGGCAATCCATATCGTTCCAACGGGCTTCTCGGGAGTTCCTCCACTTGGTCCCGCAATGCCACTAGTTGCTAATCCGTAGGTTGTCCCCATGAGTTTACGAACGTTTTCAGACATTTCTGTAACCGTTTTTTCTGAGACTGCTCCATAAGTATTTAACGTTTCTTCTTTTACGCCTAATTGATTTATTTTTGCGGCGTTATCATACGACAAAATTCCTCCTGTAAAATAAGCGGAACTACCCGAAACTTTGGTGAATTGATGACCTAAATAGCCACCAGTACAACTTTCAGCAACTGAAACAGTTTGTTTACTTTTAATTAAAAGTCTTCCGACAACTTCTTCTAATTCATCATTTCCGAAACCATAAACATATTCTTGAATAGTGGGCAAAACCTTTTGGAATTGCTCTTCTACTGCATTTTCAAGTATTTTCAAATCTTCACCGAATCCAGTAAGGCGTAATTTTACACTCCCCATTGAAGGCAAATAGGCCAATTTTATATTTGGTGGAAGGGAATCTTCCCAAACGTCAATCATTTCTGCCAAAGCCGATTCTCCAATTCCAATTGTGCGAATTACTTTATGAAAAATAACGGGTGTGTCAAAACGCTCTTGTATTTTAGCAATAAATGAAAGGGTCATTAATCCTTTCATTTCATAAGGAACACCGGGTAGCGAAATATACACAACTCCATTATGGTCAAACCACATACCTGGAGCAGTTCCCATCGTGTTTTTTATGTAGGTGGCATTGGAAGGCAATTGATATTGACTTTTATTGGTCCCAGAAAGTACGTATCCTCTTCTTTTGAAATAGGCTGTAACATCAATTTGTGCTTGAGGGTGGTCAATTAATGCTGAATTAAAATATTTACAAAATGTTTTCTTTGTAATATCATCTTTTGTTGGACCTAATCCACCCGTAACTATCACGATGTCCGCTCGTTTAGAAGATTCTTCAAAAATTTCTAAAATAGCTTCTTCAGAATCACCAACGGATGATTTTCGGATGGTTTTAATGCCAATTTTATCTAGTTCAGCACTTATCCATTGGGTATTTGTATCTGTAATTTGACCGTAAAGAATTTCATCTCCAATAGTAATTATTTCTGCTTTTATCATTTTTTGTAGCTTTGAGCTTTAAGAAGTAGGCTTTTAGAGAGCTATATTGTGAAATTATGGCATTTTTATTTCCCCAAATCTCTGGGCTTAATGCCCATTACTTACAGCTTATTCATTAATTTTACTCAAAATTACACAATTTGTATCGTTTTTACGTTTTAAGGCAAATGACATTTTTGAAATTCTTACGTCATAAAACTAAAACAATTAAAATCACTGAAAAATGAGAAAATTACTTTTGGCTGGTGCCTTAATGATTTCAGTAAGTAGCTGTCAATCACAAAACTTTGGGAACATTTTAAAACAAGCCAATGATGTTTTGGGAGGCACAAGTTCTGGTGCTTTAACAACCGAGGAAATTGGTCGTGGCTTAAAGGAAGCCCTCACCGTTGGTATAAAAAATAGTTCATCACAGGCTTCGGCATTGGACGGTTATTTGGGTAATCAAACCATTAAATTACTTTTTCCACCAGAAGCTCAGAAGGTTGAACAGAAACTTCGGAGTATTGGTTTGGGAAATGAATGTGATAGATTTATTACATCCTTGAACCGTGGGGCAGAAAAAGCGGCAGAAAAAGCGGTACCAATTTTTGTAGATGCTATCACAAAAATGACAATTCAGGATGCTTTAGGGATTCTTAAAGGTGATAAAGATGCGGCAACTAATTATTTAAAAAGAACTTCTTCAACTGCTTTGACGAATGTTTTTGCCCCAGTTATGCAGGAAGCAATTAATTCAACGGGAGCGACAAAACTATACGGAGATATTGCCAATACGTACAATAGAATACCTTTTAGTCAAAAAGTAAATCCAGATTTGCAACAATATGCAACGCAAAAAGCAATTGATGGTTTATTTTTATTAGTAGCACAGGAGGAACAAAAAATTAGAGATAATCCAGCAGCGAGAGTTTCGGATATTTTGAAAAGAGTTTTTGGAGCAAAATAGATTCTGATTTTTACTGTAGCTCGAAATAATATTTTCGAGCTACAGTAAATTAAGTTATATTTCTACAAATACAACCACTTTTTATACATTTCCTGTTGTGTTTTTGTTTGATTTTCCAAAGGCTCTAAAACTAAATTTTTAACTAAATTTCTCTGTAAAGTGATATTGTACTTTTTCTCTAAACCATCTCTTCTGACCTTTACTTCAATTATGTCTCCTATTTTCTTGGCGGAAACTGTTTTTGTAATGTCATCGGGTCTTAAACCATCCACTTGTAAAATCTCATCACCCACATTTAAACCATCATTGTAGGCAGGTGAATCACGCATTACACCGGTGATTTTCAATCCTCCACCTCTAAATTCTGTTCCTAAAAATGGCTCTGCTTTATCAATATTTTTATCCTTTAATTGTAGTCCAACTGTCTCAAAAAAGGTATTATAAGGAATAGTTTCTGTTCCGAAAATATATTTTTGAAAGAAATTGCCCATTGGTTTTCCTGCTACTAATTCAACCGTTTTTTGAAATTCTTCATCCGTAAAGCCACGACCTTGTTTCTTGTAATATTCCTGATAAAGGCCTTTCATAACATCATCTAAATTTTTTGAGCCTTTCGTTTCTTTGAGGATAACCAAGTTTAAAATACTCCCTAAAACCGAACCTTTATCGTAATAGGAAACTGTACTATTCCGTGAATTTTCATTTGGACGATAATATTTTATCCAAGCATCCCAACTTGATTCAGTGGCAGATTGAATCAAGTTGCCTGGCTGATTTTCGATGGTATTTATCTCATTTCCATAAGCAGTCAAATATTCTTCAGGCGTCATCATATTGGCTCTACGGAGGATATAATTTTGATAAAAACTCGTACAACCCTCTGAAAACCAAAGTAAATGCGTATAATTTTCATTCTCATAATCAAAAGGTCCGAGCGTTTTTGGACGAATTCTTTTTATATTCCATAGGTGAAAATATTCGTGAGCAACTAAACTCATAAAACTTTGATACTTTTTTTCATCAGTGTAAGAAGACCTCGATGTTTGGCAAGTTGTCGAGTTTAAATGTTCTAAACCTCCACCACCTTGCCCTAAGTTATGAATCAAAAAAGTATAATCTTTGCATGGATGTTCGCCTACAATGGTCAGTGCGGTTTCACAAACTTTCTTGAAATCGTTTGTAACTTTTGATTCATCCATTTTTACATCGCCATACATGGCAATTTTGTGTGGAATACCTTTTAAATCGAATGAAAGTATTTTTTGCGTTCCAATTTCGATAGGAGAATCAATCAAGATATCTAAATTGTCGGCTTCGTAAGTGTTATTTCCTAAGGACTTTAAACCCGTAGAAATCGTATTCCAATTTTTGTAGGGTTTAATATTTACTGTTGAAGAAACTTGTTTCCACTCATTGACATACATCATCACACTTGCAGGATTCAAGTATCCGTGCGAATCATCAATGAAAGATGTACGAACCGAAAGTTCATTTGCATAAACTTTATATTTGACCGTTGCCTCATTTGAAGTCGATAAAAGTCGCACACGCCAAGTATTTTTATTAATTTTGTCTGACTTTAAATTTGATGCACCGCTTGTAACAGAAACACTTTCCACATTTTTGGCATATTCACGAATGAGGTACGAACCAGGCGTCCAAACTGCCATTTTGAAGTCAATAAAGCCTTGTTGCTTGGTTTTGGCATCAAAATTTGATACTTTCATCACAACGTCAAAATAGTGCGTCTGAGGTTGGTCCATGGAAAGAAAATATTCAATCTTTGGTTGATTTGGAGGAGATTGTCCCCACGAAAAGTGGCTAAAAATTAGATAGATAGCGAAAAATGATATTTTTTTCATAATTTAATGTTTGTAATGAACGTTTTTATTTTGATAATAAGCTTTTGGCAATCAGTTATCGGCAAAAAATAGAAAGTGGAAAGTTTTTTAGTACGATACAATTAACGAAAGCCGAATGCTGAAAGTCGATAGCCAGAGCAAAACTAATATTACCTTACTTGTTTAACAAATTTTTCTTTTTATAACATCCGCTCTTTTTTATTTTTAAAAAGAAAAAACTTTTAAAACCAATTTCCTAATGAACAAAATCTCGTCGTTAGTTTCTTTATGCTTCATTCTCCTGACCTTTGTTTTCCAAACTTCGATTTTGGCTCAAAGTACACTCAATTATACGGACGCTTCTATTCATTTTAGGAATGGTCAAGAACATTTTGAGTCTAAAAATTACGAAGCAGCTCGTGCTGAATTCAACTTATTTCTTGATTACGACAAAACGCTTCTTGAAAAAGAAGATGGTAATAAAGTTTGGGCTGAATATTATGTAGCCATGTGTAGCCTTTATTTAGGTTATTCAGAAACTGAATTATTAGCTAATCGTTTCGTTAGAAATTATCCAGAACATCCCGTTGCAGGCAATCTGTATAAGGAAATTGGAAATTATTTCTTTGAGCAAGGCGATTATGCCCGTGCGGTAGATTACTTGAAAAAAAGTCCTAAATCAGATGAAGGTGCACAGTATCGTCTCGCCATTTCTTATTTTTCACTCCAAAATTATACAGAAGCTTTAATCATTTTTGATAAATTAAAGGACGGTACCAACGAAAATGCCATGGCTTCCTCTTATTATGCAGGTATTATCAACTTTCGTGCTGGACGTTATAAAGAAGCAACTCCAGATTTCAAAAAAGCAGAAAAATCGGCAGAATACCGTTCTGAAATTCCAGGATGGTTGGCTCACAGTTATTATCGTCAAGGGAAATTTGCGGAAATGTTGGCTTACACAGAGCCTTTATTAAGAGAGAAAAATTCTGGTCGTAAGTTGGAAGACGTAGCTTTATTGACGGCTGAGGTGTATTTTCAACAAGCCAATTACGAAAAGGCAGCTTCTTACTATACAATTTATAGAAACTACAAATCTCAAGTAATGCTGCCAGCCGTTGCCTATCGTTACGGATACAGTTTATACAAAACCGACCAATTTGCTCCTGCGGCGGAACAACTCAAAAATGTTGCGGCAGTGCGTGATACTTTGGGACAATATGCTTCCTTTATTTTAGGAGTATGTTATTTGAAGGCAAATAATCCAAATTATGCTTTGGGTGCATTCGACCAAGCTCGTAAAAATAATTATAATAAATCAGTAACCGAAGATGCAGACTTTAATCACGCCAAAGTTTTATTGGATTTAAACCGTGGAAATGAGGCAATTAAGGCTTTAGAGGAGTTTTTAAGAAAATATCCAAGCACAAAATATGAAGATGAAGCTAATGAATTAGTAAGCGAAGCCTATTTAGCTTCTAATAATTATCAAGCAGCCTTAGCGTATATCGAAGGACTGCCAAGGCGTTCGACCCGCACAAATACTGCTTATCAAAGAATTGCCTATAATCAGGGTGTGAAGATGTATAACGATGAAAGATATATTGATGCGATTCCTTATTTTGACAAATCTTTAGCGACTCCTGTTAATGCTGAAACGAAATATTCTGCAAATTTTTGGAAAGCGGAGGCACTATCTGCCGACAAAAAATACAACGAAGCAATACCTATGTATCAATCAATTATTGCTTCAGTTGATAACACAACACCTAATTTATACGAACTGCAAAGTAAAAGTAGATATTCATTAGCTTACTCGTATTACAATACAAAAGACTACGACAAAGCTAATAAATTATTTCGTGAATATGCCGACAGAATGAAAACCTCGGGCGATTCACAGTCGTATCAAGATGCAATTGTTCGTTTGGGAGATACTTATTTTGCGGCAAAAAGTTATGATGCAGCTTTGAAATATTACGACCAAGCCATTGCAGGAAAGGGTGCCGACCGTGATTATGCTAATTATCAAAAGGGTTTAGTCATGATTTTGAAAGGAAACG
>JANXRS010000399.1 GCA_025356745.1 Arcicella sp. | reverse complement strand
TCAAATTTTTACGGCTTTTTTTTGGTTTCAAATCCAAAAGCATCCCCTTTTGCAATAAATCCATCTATAATAATTCAAGTAAATAGCTTATTATCAATGGGTTGTGCATAATTTTGAGTCATTGTATTTTCCCCAATTTAAGTCTAAAAAAATATTATTCTAAAATATTAGTTATTAGTCAGCAAGTATCAAGCAAATGATATACAAATACATAAAAATTAGCAAATGTATCCTAAATCTCATCCTTATTTTTCTTAAATTTTTCCTTTTCTATTCGTTATTCATGTAATTTATTGACTATTTACTCAACTTTTTCTTTCAGAATTCTTGTTTTGGATGTTACTTTTTATATTTTTGTAGAGCGTTTAACAACGCAAACTTTTTAACCTAACGGAGTGGCGGCTCTGTTAGGTTTTTTTTATTTTAATCTTCATCCATCGAAATACTTTTTACTAATAAATTTTTCGCCACTTCATAACTAATAAAACACTGAGTACTTCCTTCAATTTTTATTGTTAATGATTTATCGAAATCATTTATTTCTACTATATAAATATTCACGCCTAAATGCAATCCGATTTTTGCTAAATATTGCAAAAAATTTGTAGAATGTTGAGCAACCCCCATCATCACAACTTCTTGGTTAATTAGTATTTCAGAAAGATTTTTATAAGCAGATTCAGGCATACGTCCGTGTTTGTCTGGTATTGGGTCGCCGTGTGGGTCAAATTGTGGAAAACCCAAAAATTCATCTAATTGTTGCACTAATTTATCTGAATTTATGTGTTCTAATTCTTCCGCTATTTCGTGGACTTCATCCCAATTAAAACCCAATTTATCAACTAGAAAAACCTCCCATAATCGGTGTTTTCGGATAACTTTCAAAGCCACGGTTTCTCCTTTTTTAGTTAAACGAACTCCTTGATATTTCTGATAAATAACTAATTGCTTTTCCGACAGTTTACGTAACATATCAGTCACCGAAGCTGCTTTCGTTTGCGTTAATTCAGCCACGGCATTAGTGCTGATTTCACTATCCGTTTCAGCAGATAATTTGTAAATAATTTTGAGATAATTTTCTTCGGTAAATGAAGTCATGATTTTGCGTTTAAGTAGTAGGTATAAATTACGAGATATGAATTATGGGGTATGAATTATGCAATAGAAAATTAATCCCTACCCGATACTTCATACCTACAACCTCATACCTACAACCCACTTATATTATAGCAAAGATATTATTTTTCATACAATTAAATCAATTTTAGACAAATCTAAAAAAATATTTTGAATTGCCATAATTACAAAATATCTTTGTATTAAGACATTATCCCTACCATTTTAACAATTAATAATGAAAATAAACAATAATACTACAAATCATTCATTACCAGAAGTTTATGCATCTATAAATGTTCCTAAAAATGGTTCATTTTGGCGAAAATTATGGGCATTTACGGGGCCAGGATTGATGATTGCCGTGGGCTATATGGATCCCGGAAATTGGGCTACTGATATCGCAGGTGGGGCTAAATTTGGTTACACTTTAATCTCTGTTATCCTGATTTCTAATCTTTTTGCGATGTTACTCCAACATTTATCCCTTAAATTAGGAATCGCCACAGGGCAAGATTTGGCACAAGCCTGTAAAAATTCTTACTCAAAACCCGTTTCGTTTATTTTGTGGGTTTTATGTGAAATTGCCATTGCCGCCTGTGATTTAGCCGAAGTTATTGGTTCTGCCATTGCTTTAAATTTATTATTTGGATTACCCCTCACCGTTGGTGTGGTTATTACCATCCTTGATGTATTTGTTTTATTATATTTTCAAGGCAAAGGATTTAGAGCATTGGAGAGCATTGTTGCAGCACTAATATTTATGATATTTTGTTGTTTTACTTACGAAATAATTGTATCACAACCTTCTATATATCAAATATTTAGCAATATTTTACCTAAACCAGAAATCATCACCAACCCTGGAATGCTGTATGTTTCTATTGGTATTTTGGGAGCTACCGTTATGCCTCATAATCTCTACCTTCATTCAAGTATAGTACAAACTCGAAATTTTGAAAAAACCTCTGAAGGCAAACGTTCAGCTATTTTTTTTGCTACCATAGATTCAACTTTATCTTTGTCCCTTGCCTTCTTTATTAATGCTGCTATTTTGATTTTGGCGGCAGCAACTTTCCATAATTCAGGTAATCAAAATGTAGCAGATATTCACGATGCTTATCATTTACTTGACCCTATTTTAGGCGTAAAATTTGCGGGTATTTTCTTTGCAGTGGCATTGTTGGCATCGGGTCAAAACTCAACACTCACGGGTACGTTGGCAGGGCAAATTGTGATGGAGGGCTTTCTGAATATTAGATTAAAACCTTGGCTCAGACGGCTGATTACCCGATTAGTAGCTGTAATTCCTGCTTTAGTTATTACGGTTCTCTACGGCGAGAAAGGAACAGGAGACTTATTAATTTTGAGTCAAGTAATTCTGTCGTTTCAATTGAGTTTTGCCGTTGTGCCATTAGTTATGTTTACGAGTGATAAATTGAAAATGGGTGAGTTTACTAATGCTAAGTTCTTAGAAATATCTGCTTGGATTGTTGCCGTAATTATTATTGCTTTGAATATTTACCTACTGTGGGATACGTTTTTTTAGTTATTTTTACCGAATGAAAATATTAAACCCTAATGGACTCGTTGATAATCTCTATAAATACGTCCAAACGAATATCGAAATTGCTAAAGTTGAAGTTCAAGAAAAAATTGACGATACCCTTAAAAAATTGGCTTTAATCGCTATTTTGGTAATAACTAGCACGATGTTTTTGATTTTTCTTTTGATTACTTTAGGGTTATTTCTGAACAAAATTTTAGCAAGTGAATACCTTGGTTTTCTGATTATTACCGTGTTTTTAGGTATAATTTGTGGAGTAACCTATTTTAAGATAAAACCAGTTTTAAGACAAGAAAAAACTGGAGAAAAGTTGGAGGATTTATAGAAAAAAGTAGGTAGTTTTCAGTTGATAGTTTTTGAAAATAGACCAATATGGATAATTCCTACAATTACAAATAACTATTCCCTAATTTTTTCTATTGAAAATGCAATTTTTTGTACTTTTGAATTGTTTTTAACTTAAAGCAAGATTAAAAATAAAGACTCATGTTTTCAACAGTAAGCCCAAAGAAGACTTCCGAACGTAAATTTGAATTACATAAGGAGGCACAAGCCTATAAAAAAATGATTGATGGTCAAGTGAATGACCTAAAATCTGAAGCCGTTCGTATCGGAACAACTGCACTCATTGTGGGTACGGCATTGGCTACTGTATATTTAATTTTCAGTTTATTTACTTCTGATTCTGAACCTAAAAAGAAGAAAATAAAAGGAACTGAAAATTCAAATTTACCCGTAATTGTTAAGAAAGAAAAAGGAACAGAATCTTGGTTAGTATCCTCAATAAAGGGATATATTATTGTGTTTTTGATGGCAATTGCCAAAGATAAAATTGTGGAAGCGATGACGATTTTAAAAGAAAATAATGACCCAAAATCTACTAAGTAATTTTTACGAACGAAAAGCGAACGGTCAAAAATCTTTTGCAGTTTTGATTGACCCCGACAAGGTAAATTCCGAAAACTTTTCAAAGTTATTAGACCTCTGTGTGGAATATAATGTAGATTATATTTTTGTGGGCGGAAGTCTCATCATGGATTATGTAATGGCAGAAGTGATTGCAAAAGTCAAGGAATACACCAATATTCCCGTCATTTTATTCCCAGGAAACAGTTTATATATTGATAGTCAGGCAGATGCAATTTTATTATTGTCATTAATCTCAGGAAGAAATCCAGATTTTTTGATAGGTCAACACGTAATTTTAGCCCCTATTTTACGAAAAAGTGGTTTAGAAATTCTTTCGACTGGTTATATGTTGATTGATAGTGGACAACAAACAACGGTTTCGTATATTTCAACTACAACACCTATTCCATACGATAAACCTGGGATTGCAGTTTGTACAGCAATGGCTGGCGAAATGTTAGGTCTAAAATTGATGTATTTGGATGCGGGTTCAGGAGCAATAAATCCTGTATCTCAAGAAATGATTGCTGCGGTTAGAAAATCAGTTGATACGCCAATTATTGTAGGCGGTGGAATTAATTCTATTAAAAAAGCAAAAAATGCCCTTTCCGCAGGTGCAGACGTAATTGTGGTAGGCAATGGAATTGAGGAGAACATTGATTTATTAAAGCAAATTGCTCTTACAGTGGGCAGTTATCATTTAACAGTTAATAGTTAAGTTCATAGATAAATTCTTCTTAAAATATCAGATGAAGGGCTTGTTCATATAAACGAGTACGAAATTATTTACTATTTGACGCAAATTTCTGATAGGACAAAAAATTATCATCAATATTATTAAAAAAAGGAGTTGTGAAGGGTCAATTTCCTTCACAACTCCTTTTTACAATTTATTATTAATACCCCCCTCTAAATTTATAAGTATCCGAAACTTTTTTGATTGCCACTATATACGCTGCAATTCTCATCGGAACTTTGTATTGCTGTGAAGTTAAAAACACTTTATCAAAAGCATCCTTCATAATTCTGTCTGAACGACGGTTTACTCTATCTAACGTCCATTTATAGCCAATTCTATTTTGTATCCACTCGAAATAGGAAACCGTTACGCCTCCTGCATTTGCCAAGATATCAGGTACAACCAGAATTCCTTTTTCATTAATTATATCATCTGCCGAGGCTGAAGTAGGTCCATTTGCACCTTCCACAATCATTTTTGCTCGAATATAAGGAGCATTTTCATTATTGATTACGTCTTCCTTTGCGGCTGGAACTAATACATCTACATCAAGCATTAACAATTCTTCATTCGTAATTCTCTCTGCCCCAGGAAAATTTTCAAGCGTTCCTTTATTCAAATCACGGTATTTCATTGCCCCTTCAATATCAATTCCGTTCTCATTATAATACGCTCCTGAGATGTCAGAAATGGCTTTTATCATTACACCTCGCTCGTGCAGAAGTGCTGCAGCGTGCGAGCCTACATTCCCAAAACCTTGTACGGCAGCGGTTGATTTATAAGGATTGATTTTCAATTTATCCATTCCTGCCAAAGCCGAAGTCATTACGCCTCTACCCGTTGCTTCGGTGCGTCCTAATGAACCACCCAAAACCAAGGGTTTTCCTGTTACGACTGCATTAACCGTCATTCCTTTTGCCTTGGAATATTCATCCATGAGCCAAGCCATTTCACGGGGTCCCGTTCCCATGTCAGGAGCTGGAATATCTTTGTCAGGACCAAAAACATCTAACATTGAAACCGTGTAAGCACGCATCAGACGTTCCATTTCACCCGCTGACATTTCTCTTGGATTACAAGCAATACCGCCTTTGGCACCCCCATAAGGAATATCAACAACTGCACATTTCCAAGTCATCCAAGCGGCTAAGGCACGAACTTCATCCAAATTAACATCTGGGTCGAAGCGAATTCCGCCTTTACCTGGTCCTAAGATATTTGAGTGCAACACTCGATGTCCTTCAAAAACCTTAATTGAACCATTGTCCATTGTGATAGGAAGTCCAACAGTCACTTGACGAGCTGGAACTTTCAAAATATAATACATTTCATCTGAAATGCCCAAGAGTTCAACTGCCTTATCAAAGCGTTGCATCATGGATTCTAATGGATTTTCCTTGTCCTTAATCGGAGCAGGTTCTAAATATGTCATTGATTTTATAAATGATTTGTACAAAATACTATGTTTGGAACGTATAAATCAAGGCTTTCGTTTATAAATATAAATACCTGATTTTCAGACGAAAAGCATAAAACTGAGGTCATTGTACATTTTCCTTTTTAACTTTATGGTTAAGTAGCAATTTCACCAAATAATCATTGGTAAAAGGTCAAAATTAAAAAATCATAAAATTTAAAAAAAATTTAATTAATTCTTGAAATATTGATATTTTGTGAAAATGAATTTATCTTTGTAAACTTTTTATGAGCAAAATTTTCTTTATAAGATTTTTTAAATGTAAAAACACCGCCGAAACCTTATCAATGAACCAATAAACCCTATTCAAGAAAAATGGAGACATTAGTAGAGCAGAAAACCAGATATTCGAGTGAAGACCTTAAAGAGTTTGAGGAATTAATCACTAACAAATTAGAAGGAGTTAAAGGAGAATTAAATTACATTCGTGAGGCACTCCACAAACGTAATGATCCTGGTACAGATATTACAGGCGGAAGCTCAAAATTGATGGAAGATGGTGCGGATAGTACAGAAAAGGAAAGTATGAGTCAATTGGCAGCACGTTTACAAAAATTCTCCTTACAATTAGAAAATGCTTTAATTCGTATTAAAAATGGAACGTATGGCATTTGCACTGACACTGGAAAATTGATTCCAAAAGAACGTCTCAGAGCGGTTCCGCATACACAACAGACCATTGAAGCTAAGTTGATGAAACAGCGATGAAAATTGGTTAATAGTCGTAAACAAAGGGATTGAAATGGCCAAATTAGTCATTTCAATCCCTTTTATGCTTTGCTGCTATAACTCAATACTAATATCTAATATATTTTAAAATAAACTCATTTGTTCCGTCTTTGGCTGAAATTTAGGAGCTTCAATTTTCAATTCGCATTGGTCATTTAATTGCTGAATCCAATAAGTTGCCATTTCGGGAGAATTAATATTTTCGTTGATATGTACAAATAGCCAAAGTTCTTGTAAACCTTCCTCCAACCATCCCTTTATTCTTTGTATCCATTCATCAATACGTTGATAATCAGAGGGATGTTCATTTCCAATCCAACGAATAAAGGCTTTTGGAACCGATAGACTTTGATGCACAACATCTCGTCTGCCCGCCACATCCGTGATTACGGTAGCGTATCCCATCTCGTTCAACATTGCCAAGGTTTCTTGCCAAATTTTTTCATTTTTAAACCAATCTTCGTGACGAAATTCTACGGCAATTTTCAGTTTATCAGGGAGGAATTTTAAATATTTTTCAAGAATCGGTAATTGTCTTGGCGTAAAATAAGGAGCTAATTGGAGGAAAGGCAATCCTAATTTATGTCCTAATTTTAGAATTTGCCCACAAAACTCATCGGTTAGACTTTCGGTATTTTGAAGCAGTTTATCGTGTGAAATTACTTGAGGAAATTTAGTACAAAAGGTAAAATTATCCGTTGATTCTTCCAACCAACGCTCAATGGTTTCATCACTTGGAATTTGATAATGTGTTACATTAAGTTCGATAGTATTGAATTGTTGGGAGTACAATTTAAGTAAATCAGGTGTTTTGGCGTTATTGGGATAGATTTTTCCATTCCACTCTTTAACTGACCAAACAGGACAGCCCACTTTTATAAGCGGCAATTTCGAGGTATTTTTTAAAATTTGTTCGTTAAATAAATTATCTGGCTTGAGCCGTAAATCAACTTTTTCAAGTTCTTGAATAGAGATTTTTCCGAAGTCCATTTTTGTTTCTATTTAGTAATAAAATTCTTACACGACATCATTTTCAATCCAATTTATGGAATTTTCATCCATTGATTTCTTGTAAAGAATTATACCACTTAAAAATTTAATCCTCTACTAACTCAAATAATGCCTCAATTTCGACTGGAATATTATCAGGTAATGTTCCCATTCCCACAGCACTTCTTACGCCAATGCCATTTTCGGTTCCCCATACTTGGGCGAAAAGTTCGCTACAACCATTAATTACGAAGGGATGTCGTTCAAATTCTGTTACACAATTTACCATTCCTAAAATTTTAATAACTCTTTTTACTTTGTTCAAACTACCTAAATGCGTTTTGATGGTTGAAAGCATCGTTAAACCTACTTGACGAGCTGCCAATTTACCTTCCTCAATGTCTAAATCCTTTCCAATTCGTCCAATAATTAAACTTTTATCGTCTTTGACAGGTCCATGTCCAGACAAATAAAGGTATTTTCCATCAATTAAATAGGGCTTATAAACTCCCAAGGGCGTTGGGGCGGGAGGCAAAGTAAGTCCGAGTTTTTCAAAGGCTTCTTCAGCGGTAAAAGATTCGATATTATTCATATTTTTGAAAGTTAAATTTAGCAAGGAAGATTTTACAATAAGTTCTATCTTTCTTGAACTAAATAATTTTTGTCAAAGATAATAAAAAAGGATTGGCTCATTTTTAGAGCCAATCCTTTTTAAACTTACTAACGGCATCATTTAAAGAATTTATTTTATCAATAATATTCGTCTTAATTCTGCCATGAATTTAATAATTATTGCTTGGGATCAAGTGCTTTATCAATTCTGAACAAACAATCTTGCAAGTGATATTTGCTCATTTTATCAAGCGTAGGTTGCATTAAAGCAACTTTTATTTCATCTTTCAATGTCAATAAATGTCCACGAGTTACTGAAATAATATCTGTTTTACGTGGATCAACTGCCAACGGAACAACACTTCCTCGATTGCCAAAACCAAATGATGGAGTAACGCCAGTAGCATTCAAAGTAGCAATCATTTTCTCAACAAAAATCTTCTGTAAATTTCTTCTCGAAGCATCAATCATTTTTCTTGAACGCAATTCCGACCAGATAGAAGTACGCACGTCCGTAAATAACTCATCCATGTTATATGAAGATGGAAATTTAGCATTTGTTTCAATAAAACGTTGCATTCTGTCTGGTGCAAATAAAGTATTTAAAGTTGCTTCTTGAATTCTACTAATCGCATCAATTCCATGATCTGGACGAGTTTGTGACATAATTTTTTCGTCTAATAACCAAGTTGGCGTGTCGAAAACCTGACGATTTAACCATGAAACAGCATCTTTTTGAATAGCACGTGGCGTTGGTTCGTAAACTGCCCCTTGCTCATCCGATGATTTTGGTGTTTCATAAATACCTCCTACATTTTTTGTAACGTGACCAATATAACGACGATATTGATTTACAATTTCGTTATAACTTTCCGTTAACATATCATAATCTTGAGCTTCCTCTTTTGTCCATTGTGATAAATTTGGCAAGATTCTTTTCAAGTTTTTGATACCGTAATCACTTGCCAACATATTATTGTCACCCAAACATTCCGACTGCGTGCGGGGATCATAAGGATTGCTTTCCGTTCCAAACCAAATTCTTGGATTTTTGGCGTATTCAGCAATAAATTGCTTATTCAAGGTCTTCTGATCATCTTCTGGCGTTGCTCCTTCGAGGGTTTGATACGCCCATTTTACCGCCCAAATATCATATTCTCCAATTCTTGGGTATAAATCTTTTACCCCATCTTCTGGCTGTGCTACATAATTAAAACGAGCATAGTCCATAATTGAAGGTGTATGTCCATGAGCAGCAATCCAAGCGGGATTACGCAAATTTTCAACAGGAATGGTCGAACTTGACCCAAAATTATGTCTTAAACCGATGGTATGCCCAACTTCATGAGATGACACAAAACGGATTAAATCACCCATCAATTCATCATCAAATTTATTCTTTCTTGCCCGTGGGTCAACGGCTGCACCTTGTGTCATGTACCACTTTTTCAAGAGTTTCATTACATTGTGATACCAACCAATATGGCTTTCTAAAATCTCGCCCGAACGTGGATCATTCACGTTAGGTCCGTAAGCGTTTTCAATATCCGAAGCAAAATAACGAATCGCTGAATAACGAGCATCTTCTAAACTGATAGTAGTATCATTATCCGCCAAAATTTCTCCTCTAATTGCATTTTTCCAACCAGCGGCTTCAAAGGCTTTTTGCCAATCATCCACGCCTAATTTCAAATACTTTCTCCATTTTGCTGGCGTTGCAGGGTCGATATAATACACAATTGGTTTCTTTGGTTCAATCAATTCTCCTCGTTTTTGTTTCGCAGCATCTTCCGCATTTTTAGGTTCTAAACGCCATCTAACCGCAAAAGTACGGTCTTCGGTACGTTGTCCACCTTCTTCAAAAACAGTATATCCATTGGCAAAATACCCGATACGTGGGTCATAATAACGTTGCTTCATAGATTCCTTTGGCAATAAAATCATCGAAGTATTTATTTCCATCGTAACTGCACCCGAAACCGCAATGGCAGGAATGCTTACTGATGGAATGGGACTTGGCGATGGAGGACCAAATGAGGGCGTTGGAGGCGAACCATTAAAAGTTTTTACCGTTCTGATTTCCGTATTTATTGGAAATGTTTTAATACTCTGAATATAAGAACGGTCAGCAGCAATGGACGTAATTTTGTACAACGTTTTTGTTAAAGGAGGCAATGAAACTATCTGATTATCACCTTTGAAAAAGTCAGTAATCTCAATAATTGTTGAAGACAACCTACTAGCCGAATCTTTTCTAAATGCTTTAATATCAAAGGCTTGTGCGATTGGCTGAACATTAGAATTTTTTACCGATTTATACATTGGAGCCGTTGAATCTGGCGAAACATTAATGTATTGAATGGCACGTAAAAAAACTTTATTTTCAGGCCCTTTCTCAAAATTAATTACTTGACGATTCAATAATTCACCACCATAAGTACCAGGAATTGTGGCAGCTTTTGTGATACGAGTGATGGTCATAATCTCACGACCCATCAAAGAATCTGGAATTTCAAAGTAGTATTTGTCCTCTACTTTATGTACTGTTAAAAGTCCTTTGGTTGTTTTTGCTTTATCGGTAATTACCTCTTTATAGGGTTTCGGTCCTATTTTAGGAATTTCGGCAGGTTTTGCTGGTGTGGCAGGGATGGGAGGTGTTTTTACCTCTCCTTTCTTGTCTTGTGCTTTGGCAGTTAGGGTTAGGAAAGCCAAAGAAGCCAAAAACAAGGCATTCTTAGTAATTTTTAGCATGATGAATAGTTTTATCTGTATTTTTTGAATAACGAAAATACAAAATAAAGGTTTGATTTAAAAATTTTCTATGATGAATGGACTTTTGAGAATTACTTTAACCCTATCTGTCAGTGATTTTTACGTAAATTGCGAAGCAAACTAATAAAATATCAAATGATGAAATTACTTATTAATAAATTATCTCTATTTACATTAACTCTCCTGCTGTTTACTTTACCCTTGTCTGTATCTTCTCAGACGATTCCGCCATCTTTGTCACCTATGAAGACCACTGGAACGCATAGTCAGACAACATTGATAAGAACGGCTCCAAGTCCTGACAATCTTTTCCCGAATGCCAATATGCGTTGGGTTGATTCAGTTTTTAATATTTTATCGGTTGATGAAAAAATTGGACAATTAATGATGCCCCGTGGTAATTATACCTACGATTATGATACGGCTCGGTTTTATAAAATTATTCGAGACTATCATGTGGGAGGATTTGTGTTATTTAAGAATCGTCCTACGGCTCAGGCTTTATTGGTCAATAAGTTACAGGCAATGTCTAAAGTTCCTTTAATAATTGGAATGGATATGGAATGGGGCTTAGAAATGCGTTTGGACAGTACCGTTCGTTTTCCCTATCAAATGACTTTGGGAGCAATGCAGGGGAACGAAAATTTGATTGAAGAAATGGGGTTACAGCTTGCCCAACAGTGCAAACGCATGGGTATTCATATAAATTATGCTCCAGTAGTGGATATTAATAACAACCCTAATAATCCAGTCATCAACTACCGTTCTTTTGGTGAAAATCGGGAGAAGGTAACATCCAAAGCCCTTGCCTATATGCGTGGCTTACAAAAAGGTGGCATTATTACTTCGGCAAAACACTTTCCTGGACATGGCGATACGGGCGTGGATTCTCATACGGATTTACCCGTAATTCCTCATAACCGTAACCGTTTAGATTCTTTAGAATTATTTCCGTATCGTGAATTAATAAAAAATGGTTTACAGGGAGTGATGATTGCCCATTTAAGTATTCCCTCTTTAGATACCACTAAGAATTTAGCTTCAACGTTATCCCAAAAAATTGTTACTGATTTATTACGTAAAGACTTAAATTTCAAAGGATTAGTTTTTACAGATGCGATGGATATGCAAGGAGCGGTCAAGTTTTTTCCCGAAGGAATTGCGAATGTAAAAGCTATTTTGGCAGGAAATGACATTTTAGAAACGTTTGTGGATGTTCCAGCGGCTTTCAACGCTATCAAAAATGCGTTGAAAAAAGGAGAAATTGCCCAATCGGATATTGACGAGCGGGTAAAGAGAATCCTGACAGCAAAGGCTTGGGCAGGTTTAGATGATTATAAACCCATTAAAATTAGCAACTTAATTGAAGAGTTGAATCCTGCAAAATCTCAGGCTTTGAATCGTCAATTTGCGGAGGAAACAGTTACTTTATTAATCAATAATAATAATATTCTTCCGCTTCAAAATTTGGATACTTTGCGGATTGCGTCTTTGAATATTGGTA
>JANXRS010000385.1 GCA_025356745.1 Arcicella sp. | reverse complement strand
ACGTCAAACTTGAAAAATTGAAACTCAAAACAAAACTCAATCACTTTGAATTAAAGGCTAAAATTTATATTAAAGCTCTTAAAGCCGCTTACTTAGAACTAACAAATATTAAAAATCAGGTTATGCCTGCGTAACATCAGTAAGTAATCTTAAACTGACTTTCTTGAAATAATAAGTTCTTACCCCACACTTTTTGATGCACCCCAATTTGTAGAGTGCATCAAAAACTGTGGAGCAGATTATTTTTGATACTCTTAACGTAAAAACAAAATCAGTTCAGTAAACATTCTGAACTGATTTTCTTGAAATAAAAATGCGCTTGCCCCACAGTTTTTGATGCACTCCATATCTTAAAACGTCCGTTTAACGAAACATTTTTTTGTAAGTTGTTGATAATAAATAGATTACAATCCTTATTTTATTTTAGGCCCAAATGATGAACTCAGCCCAATAATCTACAAAAAAATAAATTCTGCCAGACCAGCAACGATTTTTGTACGTTCTTTTAATTTTACCCAAAGTTATCAAATCTGTATGTTATTAATTATCAATCTTTAGTTATTTTACTTTTCCACCAATCTTCATTGGGTTTATAATCTTTTTTCAGAAAATTAAGCCTTTCTTTTTCAAGTTTTGGCATAATTACTTCTTCGTTATTTTTGTGTTTTTTATAAGCTAATTCTTGATTAAATTCTTTGTCTTGAACAGGTAAATTAGCATTAACACTTTCTAACCAACCCATCAATTTTGCATTTAAAATCAGAGATTCTTTGGTATTATTTGAGGCTAAATCATTCTTTTCGTACGGGTCTTTCGATAAGTCGTAGAGCTCATCGTGACCATCTTCCCAATAATGGATTAGTTTCATATTTTTATCTCGAATTATTGAATTAGGTTGCCCACCTTGATTTCCGTAATGTGGATAATGCCAATATAAAGCCCTGTCTTTCAGGGTATTGCCTTCAAATAATGGCTTTAAACTTTCTCCATCTTGGTGTTGCTTTGGTACCAATGGGATATTAGCAAAATCTAATAATGTTGGAAAAAAATCAGCTCCCGTTACGGGATAATCCATGTTTTTAACTGAATTTTTCAACCAAGGAATTTTAACAAAATACGGTTCTCTGATTCCACCTTCCCACTGATACCCCTTTCCACCACGAAACGGTAAATTGGAAGTTGAAAAAGCATCGCCCGAAGCAACGCCTCCATTATCGGAAGTGAAAATTACAATTGTGTTTTCGTCTAAATTTAGTCGTTTCAAAGTGTTTAAAACTTCCCCAACGGCATCATCCATATCCTCTACCAAACCTCCATAAACTGGATTATCCTGAACTTCTCGAATTGGCAAATCTTTTTCCATCGAGTATCCAGTGTTAGCAATTCCATTCTTCTCCGCTTTATCACGATATTTTTTCCATTTCTCTTCACTCGTTTGAATTGGTCCGTGAACGGCATAAAAGGATAAAAAGGCAAAAAATGGCATATCTTTTTGTTGTTCCATAAAGGCGGAAGTCTCCTTAGCAAGTCGCATGGACAGATTTTCGCCTTTTTTAAGGTTCGGTAATGAAGGGTTTTCCCAAGGAGAAAAATATCCACCTTTCGGGCTTCCTACTTCCCAACCGCCTTTATTGATTTCAAAACCGTGGTCTTCTGGATAAGAGCCTTTGTCGCCCAAATGCCATTTTCCCGCAAAGAAAGTTTTGTAACCGTTGGCTTTCATCACCTCTGGCAAAACCATGTCCTTTTTGGATAAATTGTGTTTGTAATTGGCTGGCAGAATTTTGTCAGAACGTTTTTCTGTTCGCCAATCCTCACCCGATTTTGCCCCAATCCAGTCGGTAATGCCATGTCTTGCGGTGAATTGCCCAGTCATAATACTCGCTCTCGAAGGGCTACAAACAGCACTACAAGCATATCCTTGCGTAAAAACAGTCCCTTCTTTCGCAATTCTATCCACGTTGGGAGTTTCATAGTATTTGCTTCCCGTGCAACTCAAATCTTTCATTCCGAGGTCATCCACGAGAATAAATAGAACATTGGGTTGCTTTGGAATTTTGTCTGTTTTATCTTGTGCTTTTATGTATGATAAAGTAAAAAGCACCATGACTGTGCATTTTATAATTATGTTGATGAATTTGTACATATTGATCTTAATTTTTTACTTGACTAATAATTCTATTTTTTCAATAGCCCTCATTTTGCTTCAAATTTGGATTATTATCCAATTGAGTTTGTGGAAATGGGTACAATATTTGGTAAGGCTTTGCATTAATTTTTCGGTCTAATGCTTGTTGGATAAATTTATTCTGTCTCACTAAATCTTCCCTACGTTTTCCTTCACTGTAAAGTTCTTTATTACGTTCTTCCAAAATAAAATCTCTTAATTTTTCTTTTGTGGAATAATCTACAAGTTTCAATAATGTTATTTTTGCTCTTGCTCTCACTCGATTTATGAGGTCGATAGCTTCTTGGCTTGGTCCATTTAATTCATTCAAACATTCTGCCTTTGATAGGATAATATCAGCTAATCTTATGTATGGGATATCGTTTCCAAATCTATCTGCAATTCCAGTGGCATCTGGGGTATATTTAAAACTTCTTACATTATCTAAGGCTTTTCCAGCGGCATCACGAGCGAGTTTAGTAACCGCAGTTTGTCCAATTTGCACATATTCGTCAATAAAAAGTTTTCTTCGTGTGTCAATCAAATCAAATTTTTCATAAAAGCTGGTAAAAGTTCTAAACTGAGCCCCAAAATTTGACCAAGTTGATAAGATTGGATAAGACGGAGGAAAGGCGTGGGGCATATACACGTTTACCTGCGGGCTACTCGCCCCAACTGCACATTCAAAGCGGAGTATATATTCTTTATTATTTTCGCCATCAACTGAAAATAGCTTCGTATAATCACTGTAAAGTTCATAATCCAATTTCAAAACTTCACTTGCGGCGTTTGAAGCCTTTTGCCAATCACGATTACTCAAATAAAATTTTGTCAATAATGCCCAAGAATTACCCAAATTTGCTCTACTTGAAAGTGCATCAGGCTTTAACGTTTTTGTGGCAAAAAGTAAATCTTCTTCCACATAAGCTCTATATTTTTCTTCGGTGGCTTTTGGCGTTTGTTTACCAATTCTTTCAATTTCATCTAAGGAAGCTCCTGGTGGAATATCAATAATTGGAGTAGGTCCAAACACATTATGCAACATAATATAACCAAATGCACGAATAAATTTGGCTTCTGCATTTATTTGAGCCACTGTTGTTGGATTGATTCCCCGCAAGGTATTTGCCACCACTAAAACGCTATTGGCACGAGCAATTGCACTATAAAATTTGTTATATTGTCCATTCAAAAAATCGGAATTAGCATCCCAATTAAATTGCATATACGGAATAACGGAACGTTCTAAGCCACCACCTGATTCAAGGGCAATATCCGTGGTGAATTCGCTTAAAATAAAATAATTATCCCTCATGTCATACCCAGTTACAACCATTGCAGAATATGCCCCCGTTAAAAGTGCATCAACACCCGACTTATCCTGCAAAAATTGACTTGGGTCATACTGACTAAATACCTCTTCTTTAAGAAAATCTTTGCAACTCGTACTTACAAATAGTAAAGTCGTTAAAGAAGTAAATTTTAAGATTTTATGTATGTTATTTTTCATTATTTCTATGAATTAAAAGTTAATATCCAAACCAACTCTAAAAGTTCTGGCTAATGGATAACTGTTATAATTTACTTTTGAAACGCCATTACCAAAAGCACTTGCATCAGGGTCAAAACCTTGATATTTTGTGATGGTCAGAAGGTTTTCAGCGGCAACATAAATCTTTACAGATTCAAAAACTTTTCTTTTAAACGATAAACTATAACCCAAAGTGACGTTTTTTAATCTCACAAAAGAGGCATCAATAATTGTGAGCGAATTGATTGCTCTTGCTCCACCATAAAGACTATAATTTATCCCTGAGGGTAGTACATTACTCGGATTTTCGGGTGTCCATCTTTCAGTATAATATTTGGTAATACTATTTCTGACGGTGTTTGTTGGATATAAAGATTCGGTAACGTTGGCATCCAAAGTTTGAATTCCTTGCACTCCATTTATCAATATATCAAGCGCTAAGTTCTTGTATGCCAACTGATTAGTAATTCCAAATGTATAATCAGGAAATGGTTTACCTAAGATAATTCTATCTTTCTCGTTAATAATACCATCACCATTTTGATCCACAAATTTTGGCATTCCAGCAGTATATCCAGACACCGCAGGAATTGGTTTTAGCTCTTCCCCAGTTTGGAAAATTCCGTTTGTTTGATACCCAAAATAAGATTGAAGTGGATAGCCTACCCTTACGATGTTATATCCACTAATGAATGTTCCAATATTACCGCCAATTATTTGCTGAGTAAAATCGGGCAATTGGGTAACTTCATTTTTCAAGAATGAAAGATTAAGAATCGATTTCCATTTCAAATCTTTTCCTTTTAAATTATTAGAAATTAATTGAATATCTACTCCTCTATTCATTGCAGAACCAAAATTTGTCCTCACTGATGAAAACCCAACCACGGACGGCAACGGTTTGATAAATAATTGATCACTGGTTACTCGGTTGAAAAAATCAATTGATGCCGAAAACCTATTTTCATAAAATCCAAAATCAACCCCTACATTCGTTTCACTGGTAGTTTCCCATTTCAAATCAGGATTTGGTAACCTTGCAGAAACAACTCCCTGCGTAATTCTGCCACCAAATACAGAATTTCCTCCTGCAATAAGTGTTTGGATGGTTTCAAAATTATTGATACCTTGATTGCCGAGTTTGCCATAGCCTACTCTTAATTTCAAGTTTGAAAGCCAATTTAATTCTTTAACAAACGGCTCATTGCTTATAATCCAACCTACTGATGCGGCAGGAAAAAAAGCGTATTTATTATTGTCAGAAAACCTTGAAGAGCCATCAATCCTGAATGATAATGTTGCTAAATATTTATTATCAAAGGAATAATTAACCCTCCCCAAAGTACCTTGAAGCTGATTTTTAATTTTACTACTCGTAACATTATCATTCAGTTCACCGTTTCCACTTTGTAATAAATTAGTTCCTGTTACGTCCGACAGAAAACCACCCGAAACACTACCTACGCTCCTCTGCACAAATTCTTCAAATGTGGTTCCTGCCAATACTGAAAGGTTATGCTTGTTGTTAAAGGTCTTTTCAAATCTCAAAAGGTATTCTGCGAGCCAGTGGGTGTAGTCTGAGGAAGAAACTGAGGCTTCTCCTATATTTGCTCTTCCACTCATGGTTAATCGATTACGATAAAAATCACTACGTCCGTTGTTCGATTCAGCTCCTAATCTCACGGTTGCGGTAAGGTATTTCAAAAAATTATAGTCCGCTGAAATTGTACCATATATTTGTGAAGAAAGCGATTCATTGGAAATTCCTTTGATAAGTGCCACTGGATTATCTAATGAAATAGTGGTGTTCAAATCATAAATGCCTTGACTGTTCAAATTTGGAGAAATACTTGGGTCATATTGAATTGCCGAGTTTATAGGTCCAGCGAATTCGTTGGCAGCATTTGAATTAAGGACTTCGTTGTTATTAGTTCTTGTATAATTCAAATTCGTACTTAATGTAAGATTTTTTACAGGTTTTGTTTGAGCATTTATTCGGAAATTATATTTATTACTGTTCGTAGAATTTACGATTCCCGCTTGATTAAAATAGTTTAAACCGATATAATAATTCCCTTTTTCATTACCATTCGAAATGCCAATTTGGTGATTTTGAATCGAGGCAGATTTAAAAAGCTCATTTTGCCAATCTGTGCCTTCTCCTGCTTGGGCTATTTGTTGATCAGAGAATACACTTTTACCTTGTCTGAGATTAACCAATCTGAAATAGTCTGCCGCACCTAAAACATCAAGTCTTCGGGCAATATTTTGAGACCCATAATAAGTATTGTACTTAAACGTAGCCTTGCCTGATTTCCCTTTTTTTGTGGTAATTAAAACTACCCCATTGGCAGCCCTTGTTCCATAAATTGTTGAGGCAGATGCGTCCTTTAAGACCTCTAAAGATTCAATATCATCAGGACTCAAAGCAGATGGATCAACGCCTGGAAGCCCATCAACCACGAACAAAACGTCATTTGAACTATTAATTGAACCAGCACCACGAATCTGAATTTTCAAAGCCGCCCCAGGTGCTGAACTGGTTGTGCTTACGTTTACACCCGCTGCAACACCATTCAAAAGTTGAACCGCAGAATAGTTTGTACCCTTAGAAAAATCAGCCTCCTTCACACTCACTACGGAACCTGTTAAATCACTTTTCTTAGAAGTTCCATAACCAACTACCACAATTTCTTCGAGTGCCTTGTTATCTACTTGCAATACAATGTTGATAGTTGTCTTATTTTCGACAATAATTTCTTTTGACTGATATCCCACAGAACTGAATACCAAAATTGATTTTTCATCGGATATTACAATTAAGTACTCACCATTATTATTGGTTGCAATACCACGGGAAGTACCTTTTAATGATACATTCACCCCTGATAATTTTTCGCCATTTTCATCAGTTATTTTTCCTGATACAGCCCGCTCGGTTGGGGATAGTACGTTTGGGGAAATTTCAGTAGTCTTCAGTGTTTCGCTAATATCCCTTTTTAAGATGATTTGCTTACCTACTATTTCCCATTTTATTCGCTGTAGATTAAGCAATTTTTGCAAAACTGAGGAAAGTTTTTCATCTGTGACCGCAATTGAAACCTTGCGAGAGGCTTTAATGAGGTTTGGACTGTAAGAAAACTTCATATTCGCTTTTTTTTCAATCTCAGTCAAGACAAAATTCATATCCTGACTAACCGCTTGGATGGAAATTTTACGGTCAAGAATTTCTTGTCCATGAGCATCCATTGCGAAGGAAACATTGGCAAAAACGAAAGCCAAATAGATGTGTAAAAATGACCATTTCATAATTTTATTCCCCCAAAATCGGAAGACGATATTTTTTTTCATATTTTTGATTGTTTTGTTGAACGGAACATTTAACAAAATCCCTCCCGTGCCTGTGAAAATAGACAAAATTCGATAAGAATATTTGGGAGGTTGAAGTCGGTAATGGTGGGCATTACCGACTTCGCTTTTTTAGAAATAGGATTAAGTATTGTTTTTGGGCATGTTTTTGTATTTAAAAGTTTTAAAATGGAGTTTAAGTGATTTGCTATTTTATTGACACCCTTTTGAAGTAATAATTACCTGAGCATCTAAAATTTGATATTGGGCTTCGATAGTTTTACAGATAATATCCAATTTTTCATAAAGCGATTCATCCGTAACATTGCCCGTAAATTGACATTGAGATAATAAAACCTCATCAAAAACAATATCTACACCATACGCTTTTTCAATACTTTCAAAGACTTGCCTTGCATCGTCGGAATTGAAAATAAATTGTTGTTGCATTAAATTTTGAGGCTGATTTTTACTAATTACCGCAAGATTTTCAATCAAAGATTTCACTAAACGCACTTCTTGACGGGATAAAACGGCTTGCTGATTGGGCAACAACATAATACCATCCAATTCACGGCTACTCATTTTTTGTTGTACATCCGTAATTCTCGCCACCGCTACTGCCACTCTTCCTGTTCTCACTTTTACGATTACATCTTTCTCATCTACGTAAGCTCGTACATTAAAACTTGTGCCTAATACCTTAGCAATCAATTCATTAGCATATACCAAAAATGGTTTGTTAGGATTTTTGGCTACTTCAAAAAATGCTTCACCGCTCAAATAAACTTCTCTAATATTGCCTTGGTTGAAATTTTGGGCATAACTAATTTTACTATTTGGGTTCAAAAAAATCGAACTTCCATCGTTGAGTGTAACTAAAATAGCTTTATCAGTATTGTTAATTTTTTCGGTAAGTGGCGTTAAAGCTTTTTCACGATTATTTTCATAAACCACTTGATTAATTTTATTGGTATTTTTTGGACCAAACTGCCAAAGCATTACTCCAAGGACAATCGAAGCTGCCGCTGCACAACCTAACCATGCAGGCAAACGACGGATTCTATGTACTTTTTCAGACTCAATTTGTTCCTGAATTTGAATAAAAATTTGGTCCTCGTCTTTTTGGGATAAAAACTCCCTATGTACTTGTTCTTCAATGGCTTTCAAGATTGTTCGAGCATTGGCAATATCAATATTTTTTGCTGGATTATCTTTCAAAAAAATAGCCCAAAATGAATTAGAACCCTCAGTGGGTTGCTTTACCCAAAGTTTAAATTGAGTATCATTGATAAAATCATCCGTTGTAAAATCTGAATAAGTCACATTTGAAATTTAAGATACGATGAATACCACACCCCTCTGAAAGTAGAGAGACAAGCTTATTTAAGTTTAACCCCTTAAAATATAATTATTTTTTGAAAATTTATAAGAAAAGTGACAATAAAGTGATTGCCAAGGTTACAGCCATTTTACGAAGGAGAATAATTGCCTTCTGAACGAGGTTGCGAGCGGTTTGCTCTTTAATATCCAAAATCTGGGCGATTTCAACATATTCAAAATTGTGAAAATATCGCAAAATAAGTGCCTCATTTTGTCGTTTGGGTAATTTAATAAGCCAAGAATTCACTCTTTCTTTGTTCAAATACTCTTCTTCAATTTGCGTAAAATCTTTCTCTACGGATGGGTGAACGGGCAAAAATTGTTCATTAATATTCTCCCAATAATCCCTAAAAAGATAATCACGTTTCAAGGAACGATGAATTTTTCTACGGAGGGAACTGATGAGATAAAACTTGACGGATTGGGCTTGACTGATATTCTTGTGAGTTCGCCAAATATCAACGAAAAGGTCTTGAATGGCATCTTTAACCACATCCTCATCTTTAATTAATTGTTTTCCATAACTGAAAAGCACTTGAAAATAACGTCTATACAACTCCTCATAAGCCGTTTCGTTTCCTATCCTGAGCGAATCCCAAAGAACAGCATCTTCAATATCAAGTCTTTTTTGCAAGGATAAAAGGGTTTTAATTATTAAAGATTTTTTGTAGCAATAACCACTTCATGTCTTTAACACATCGGAAACCGATGTGCATTAAACCAGTTTCGGGGCTTGTTGAGGAAATATTCCCGATTTTAAAACCATGACAAACATTTGGGTCGCAGAGATACGAACCACCACATTGCAATTTTTCAGTTGGTTTTTCAGGGTTCCAGTCTTGCACCCATTCCCACACATTTCCGCCCATGTCTGAAAGCCCTAATTTATTTTTCCCAAAATATCCAACAGGTGAAGTCGTTAAAAAACCATCTTCATTTGAATTATATTGAGGAAATGAACCTTGCCAAAAATTGGCTTTATATTTTCCGTTTTCAATAGCGTTTTCACCCCAAGCATACGTCTTAAATTCTGGTTCAGCATTATTTGCTGCAAAATCATATTCCGCTTTTGTAGGCAAACGTTTCCTTGCCCATTTACAATAAGCAACCGCATCATTCCACGAAACTTGCGTAACTGGATGATTTTCAGATGCTTTTGGTTTTAATTTACTTTCTGGATACTCCCAATTTGCTCCTTTTATTAAATTCCATTCACCCGTTTTAAAATCAAAAACACCCGAATCTCCAAATTTTTCGGATTCAGTTTCATAATGGGTTGCATTAATGAATTTACGAAATTGAGCAACTGTTACGGGCGTTTTATCAATATAGTACGACTCAATATGTTCACTTCCTTGCACATATTCCATACCTTCGAGTGCTTGAATTTTGGGTATAATTTTATGTTTTAAAAGGAAAAATATATTTAAAAAAGCTATTAAGGAAATTATAAGAATAATTATTTTATTTTTCATTGTGGTAGTATTTTTTATTACCTAATTTGTAAAATTACTTTCTTTTCACTTTATATGCGTTTAAAATAGCTTGATAATTTCTAAAGTGGTTGCAACTCTTATACTGAGCCTAAAATTACATAGCATAGCCTAACTCTATAAAGGTTACCCCCCTTACAATTTCTAATCTTGAGATTTTATAAAATATAAAGAGTGCATCAAAAAGTGTGGGGCAAGCACTCATTATTTCAAGAAAGTCAGTTTAAAATTACATATTGAACCTCAGGTACTTTTCATCAAAAAGTGTAGGGCAATTACTTTTATAAATTAAACGAATAATTTTGAGGTAGCTCCTTAAACCCAGATTATCTGGTGTTGAAAAAACAAAAAATCATTTGCCCCACACTTTTTGATGCACTAAGCAAATAGGACTGTAATCACCATTTGGGCCTAAAATAAAATAAGACTTGTAGTCTACTGATTATCAACACTTTATGTAATTTTATTTCTAATTATTTTTGATACTTCCAAGCCTTCAATTTTTCCATATTAAAACGTAACTCCTTATCATTTAGCAAGTTGCGGAACGCCGCCCGAGTTAAGTCATACTTCCCAATGAAGTTGATGGGCTGAGTTCACTATTTGGGCCTAAAATAAAATAGCCCTAAAAATTATGTCTCATAAACTCATAATTTATGCGAATATATTAAGTTTTGATTTATGAGATGGTAAAATATATACTAATAATGAGTTTTTGAGACAGTTTTTATCATATCTTGAAATGTCCGTTCAACAAGAATTTTTTTGTAAATTATTGATAATGAATAGATTACAAGCCTTAATTTATTTTAGGCCCAAATGGTGATTCCAGCCCAGTTACACATGGCAATAATCAACAGCTCCTATGGGCTTCCTACGAGTACCAACTCAAAGCAGAAGGGTGTAACGATTAATCATAAATGCCATCAATTATTTTAATCTTTTGTTACTTTCTGAGAAACTGAGCCAATGCAAAACAGAGCAAGAAAAGCAATCACTTTTAGCCATTATTGCAAAATCGTCCACGCATACTTGGCGACACATCAATCTTTTAGGAATGTACGACTTTTCAGAAACAGAGGTTAGCCATATCTTTGACCTAAAAGCAATTATAGCCCTCAAATTAACTCGCTAAAATTTAGAATGAACCTCCTGAGAATCGTGTAGCCTTAACAACCTGCAAGAAAATAAATTCTGCCAGACCCGCAACGATTTTTGTACGTTCTTTTAATTTTACCCCAAATGGTGATTACAGCCCAGAAACCTGCAAATGAAAGCATTACATTTATAGGACTACCGAAAAATGAAAGCGAAACCCAAGAAGAAATCTCCTGAAGAAATTGGAGTGCATCAAAAAGTAAGGGGTAATTACATTTCTACTTTAAAATAATCATTTTAAACTGATTAACTGTATCAGAAATATTTTGCCCCACACTTTTTGATGCACTCCATCTAATCCCCACTAAATACATCTTCCAATTCTTCTAAAGTTTTACCTTTGGTTTCTTTTACTTTTAACTTAATAAACCAAAAACCCACAAAGCAAACTACGGCATACATCCAAAATGGACCAAAAGTCCCAAGTTTTTCAGCTAAAATTGGGAAGGTAAATACCAATACAAAATAGGCTCCCCACAAAGCTAAAATTGCAATTGAGGAAGCTTTCCCTCTGATTTTATTCGGAAATATTTCAGAAATTAACACCCAAGTAACGGGTGCTAAAGAACATGCATAAATACTGATTGCTATTAATACAAAAACTGAAAGTACTCGTGGGTCAGCATGGTTTTGCAAGAGTAAAGCAATGACGATATACAAAACTGAAAGTCCTAATGAACCAATGAGCATCAAAGGTTTTCGTCCTAATTTATCTACTTGATACATCGCTAATACCGTGAATATCAGATTGATGATTCCTATCGCAACAGTTTCAAAAAGCTGTCTGTCCAGATTTGCACCCACAGTTTCAAAAATAGTTGAAGTATAATTAAATACTACATTAATACCACATAATTGTTGAAAAACAGCTAAGCCAATTCCCACCAAAACAGCAGGACGATACTCAGCTTTTAATAGTATTGGAAAGGATTCTTTTTGGACATTTAATAATGATTTTTCCACATCGATTAAAGTTTTTTGAGCAAAATCTTTTCCGCCAATTTTAGTTAAAATAGCACTTCCTAAGGCTACTTGTCCATTCTGAATTAACCATCTTGGGCTCTCTGGCAACCAAAATACTCCAATAAAAAAAGCAAGCGAAGGAATTACTCCTAAACCAAACATCCAACGCCAAGCATCAGGACCAATAGTAGAAAGTTTGTAGTTAACCAAATTGGTAATTAAAATTCCAATAACAACTGTTAGCTGATTTATTGACACATTCCTACCTCTAATTTCAGCGGGAGAAACCTCAGCAATGTACATTGGACTTAGCATTGAGGCCATCCCTACACCAACGCCCGCAATAAACCTCATACCGATAAAGATGGATAATGTATTGGAAAATGCCATTCCCAAGGAGGACATGGCAAAAACCAGAGCGGAAATCATCAGTGCTGGGCGTCTGCCATATTTATCGGCAATTCCACCCGCCAACATACAACCTAACATACAACCTAATGCTAATGAACCAGTTAGAAAACCTTCCCACCAAACATTTAGGGCAAATACTTCTCTTAAAAATGGTAATGTACCAGAAATAACGGCAAAATCGAAACCAAAAAGATAACCGCCAAGTGCCGAAATGAACGAAATGATAAATGTATATCGGGTATTATTATTCATATTTTCCATTAAAATATTTATATTAAGTTGCAAATTTACCAGCTTTAATACTACTTTTACATGTCTATTTTTATGAAATACATAGACAATATTATTAAACAACACTCTGATGATTGAGAAACAAGAAGGCTTTGTCGGGCAACGAACTTACATTATACCCAATGAATTGCTCACGAGAATTGCGAAACATCCATTGGTAGAAGCATTACATATTACTGATATTGGTTATTACCCTAAGGCAAGTTTTCACGCTCGTGAACGCAGACATGGCTGTTTACAACACATTTTAGTTTACTGTGTGCATGGCGAAGGTTGGTTCGAAATTAACAACCAAAGATACCTTGTAAAACCTGATCACTTTTTTATTATTCCTGCTAATATTGCACACAGATATGGTGCAAATCTAAACAACCCTTGGTCTATTTACTGGGTGCATTTTACAGGCTCTCATTCCTCTCATTATATAGATTTTTTGATTGATGATTCAGAGAATTATGCTCCGATTATGATGCCACCTAACAGTGAGCGAATAGTAATGTTTGATGACATTATTTCACATATTGAGATGGCCTTCAACGACGATAACATTGTCTATGCAAACACCAGCTTTGCCCATTTTCTTACTACTTTCAAAGCCTCTGTTTTTAACCCAAATCCTCAACAATCATCCGATGAAGATCCCATCAGTAAAGTGATTTTTTATATGAAAGAACATCTTTCCGAAATGCTTACTTTAGAACAATTAGCGAATGTAGCAGGAATATCAGCTTCGCACTTTTCAGTGGTATTTCGCCAAAAAGTACAAAGCTCACCGATTAATTTTTTTACTTTCCTCAAGACTCAACAAGCTTGCCGATTGTTAGAATATAGCAATCTAAGAGTCAAAGAAATTGCTTATCAAATTGGCTATAATGACCCTTATCATTTTAGCAGAGTGTTCACAACCGTAATGGGTATGTCGCCTCGTGATTTCAGAAAAATGGGCAAACATTAGTTTTACAGTGATTCCCTTTTTAAAAAATCAATCATATTTTTATGTAAAATAGCTCCTTGATGATTGATATTCATGGAGAGTATTTTATTAAAAAAAGATTGAGCATCTTCGTAATAACCTAATCCTAAATGCCCCAAACCAATCAAATAAAAGCAGTGAATTTGATTTCTTTCGTTTAAATCAGCATCAAAAACCAATAAATCAGGTAAAGACACAGCGAAATAATCAATTTTTACTTCATCATTTTGATGAACTTCTCCAAAGCCTATCAGGTTACGAAAAAGTGCTTCTGCTTTTTGAAGATTACCCGATTTTTTCCAAGCTAAACCTTGATAGAAAATTTTGTCAGGTTGCTGGTCATTATAAAAAATAGCCTGAACGGGTTTGTCTAAACCAATAGTAGCTAATTGAAAATACACTTTAGCTTTTTCTTGATTTTCTAAACCCTCATTAGCCAATCCTTTTAAATAAAAAATATCATTTTCTTGCACACCAAACAATTTCCCTTCTCCTAAATTTATCGGATACTTTTCAGAAGCGCATAGTAAATTTAAAGCCTCATCAAAGCGTTGATTAGCAATCGCTTTTTTGACTAATTCAAGATGACAAATTAAGTACTGTACTACTACTTTTCCTTCGCCACCTTCCCAAGGATGAAACTGTCGAGACGCTAATAATTCAACCGCTTTTTCATAATTTCCTAACTGATTATATAAAGTAATTCTCTCTAAAAATAAATCATCACGTTGGTTACTTAATTCAAGGTTTTTTTCCAATAAATTCAGCCGTACTTGCGGATTATAATTCAGTTGTTTATACAATTGATCGAGTTCCATCAATACTCTGGCATCTTTCTGGTCTAAAGAAAAAGCCTTTTCCATCGCCTCAAGCGACTTTTGGGTATCGTTAAGTTTATTATAATAAGCCAAAGATAAGTTTCTGAAAACAGTCGGAAAAGTATCGTTTAAAGTCGCTGAACGTTCCCAACAAGTAATGGCTTCGGAATATTGACGATTGGCATACCAAAAATTTCCTAAAAAATAATGAGCATTGGCATCAAATGGGTTTTGCTCTACTACCCATGTCAAAACTACCACTTCATCTAAACGATTCGGGAAAACGTATTCTGGATTTGCATGTTGAGCCTTCTCCAAAAAACGCAATTTTTGTAAATTATCGCCAAGTTTATCGTAGGTAAAAGCCATAAAATAATACAACATCGAATATGCTTCTTTACTTTCGGAAAGATGAACAGAGAGTAAATGTACGGTTTCTTGGAAAAGACCTGCTTCTAAATAATCGGTAGCATATTCCAGATAAGTATGTACATTTTGACGTAAAAGTATTGTAAAACTTGTAAAGGTTTCTTTTGCTAAGTTTTTATCAAAAGTTGTTTCAATTAGATATTTTTCAAACAAACAGCCAACATTGAATTTATCAATTTGTAAACTTTCATCAATCAATTGTAATGCTTCTTCTCTTCTGTTCAAATGGCGTAAAATTGCTACTTTTAAATGCCGAGCGGTATGTCCATGCCAATTTTTTAGCATAGACTTACTCACTTCTTCCAAAGCCTGCGTATATTTTCCTTTTTGAACAGAAATTCTTGCCAAAGCTAAATAGGCATTATCTTGCCAAGCGGCATTCCACGTAGCTTTAAAAAATACTTGGTAGGCTTCATCGTAAAGTTCCAGTTTTGTCAAACAAAGCCCCAAATTGAAATAGGCTTCGCCATTGTAAGGGTTTGGGTTTCTTTGCGTCAGCGTTTGAATTGCCTTTTCAAAATATGATTTTGCTTTAACAAATTGTCCACGCTTATAATACCACAAGCCCATTGCATTGTTTGAGCTTGTGTCATGTTGGTCACGGCGGAGTACTTCTTCGTAATAATCAGTGGCTAAATAAGTAGCATGACGATACTGTTCGATGTGCTGTCCTGTCAGAAACAATTGCTCATTACTTTCAATTTCAGAAGGAGCTTTCGCCGCCATAGCTGGCTCAGGAATCTCCTTTTCAACTTGAATTTCTGGCTGATAAGCGACCAATTCTATACCTTCTTCCGTTAATAAACGCAATTGCAACTGTTCTAATTGAACCGTAGGAAAAGGCAAATAATGATGAAAAGTTTGCTCTGGTGAAATATCAATGGTTTCAACAAAAATAATATTATCATTCAATTTTAATTCAATCTTTGCATTCGGATACGAAGACGTGGCGTAAGCCTGGATGTGAATAATCTCATTTTCATATTCCAGATTAATCGCTGCTTCTTTGGTAGCATTTTTCACAATACCTATTTCGCTATAAGGCATAAAGTATTGTACAAAACGACGTTCTTCATTGGGCATTATCCAAGAAAAATCGGGCTGATTATCCGTGAAAATGCCAGTCATCAATTCAACATATGGACCGTCTTCATCAGTTAAATTTCTGTCCCAAGCATAGCCAAATTCTCCATTTCCCCAAGTCCACTGTTTTTTCCCAGGCGAAACGTGGTGATTAGCTACGTGTAATAAACCGCCTTTACTATCATTTTCATAACCACCCATAAAATCATACTTCGATTTTACGGCCATATAAGAAGTAGGCACAGGAATATTTTTGTACCAAGAAATATCCGTTCCAGGCGAGTAATCTACCTTGTAATAAATACCTTTAGCAATTGGAAATGAAGAAACATCCCGCTTTCCGTGATCAAAAACGGCATAAACATCTGGCGGAAAAACTGATTGATAATGGTCATTTACTTTCACCGCTGGATTTGCCCACCAAAGAAAAGTCTGCGGAATACTGGTTCGGTTATAGAGTACTGCTTGAATTTCTAAATAGGCTTTGTCAGGATGTAAAGTAAAACCAGCCATACCTTTTGTTCTAAACATACGTTCAACTTCGCTGACCCAAACTGTTTTTGAACCATCAGCATTTTCTTCTATGGAAAAATCAATGGCTTCAAAAGTACTTGGTCGGTGATGTTGTGGCCAATTGAATTCAATACCGCCAGAAATCCAAGGTCCTGTCAAACCTACTAAAGCTGGTTTGATTACTTGGTTATAATAAATAAAATGACGTTGCTTTACTTTGTCATAAGCCATTTGGATTCTTCCACCCAATTCTGGTAAAATCATAATTTTCAAATAACAATTTTCCATATAAATAGCTTGGTAACTTTTATCATCTTTGGTATCTTCTATTTTTTCAATGACAGCGTGCGGGTAAACTACACCACTACTTCCTTGGTAAACTCTTTTTTCTAAAAACATCGGATTTTTTTCAGGCTTTCCGATGCCATAAGTAGGAATCACCACGGTTTCTTCCCAAACATTCACAAGTTGATTATTCATAATTATTATATGCAAGTTCTCGGTCAAGGTTTTTTTACTACTGGACATACAGGAGCTTTCCTTGGTCAGCATTTTTAAAAATATCGTTTAGTGTGCCAATAAATCGTCTCAAAGTCCAAACTTTAGCTTTGATGATTGAAAGCCCTTGCCTGAAGTAAGAAACGGCCAGCCGA
>JANXRS010000333.1 GCA_025356745.1 Arcicella sp. | reverse complement strand
CTCTGAGAGCAAGGATAACACGATATGTAAGAAAAAGCCTATCATTCTCCCGAAAACTAAGGTACCATCATTTGGTGACTAAAATGTTCATCATTGATTACAACCAGAATTGTATATCAACACTTTTTAAATAACTACCATATAATGAAGCATGGAAAAGCCACATACGCCAATTAATAATAATTCATCTACCGTGAAAATACCCATCTGGATTGCCATTACCTTAATTGGTGGTGTTTTGTTGGGAGCAAATTTTTTTGGTGGACAATCCAAAATGAATTCTGTTTCTAAAGGTTTCAATAAATATCGTGAAATTCTTTCCTTAATTGAAACCTCTTACGTTGATTCTGTTGATACGGACTCATTGATAGAATATTCTATCAAAAAAACCTTAGAAAAGCTCGATCCACATACTGCTTATTTTTCAACTGAAGAAGCCGCCGCTGCTCGTTCTCAATTAGAATCTGGTTTTGATGGGATCGGTGTTGAATTTAATATTTTTAGTGATACCGTTTATGTAATGAATGCTATAGTAGGGGGGCCATCTGAACAAGGAGGTATTAAAAGTGGCGACCGTTTATTAAAAGCAGATGGCGTTACATTGTTTGGACCAAAAGTTACTAACAGTTTGATTTTTACTAAATTACGAGGACTTAGAGGCACAGAAGTAAAGTTAGAAGTTCTTCGAAATGGAGAAAAAGACATAAAAAAATTCACCATAGTTCGTGATAGGATTCCATCCTTTTCCGTGACTGCGGGTTATATGATTGACGTGCAAACAGGATATATTAAGGTAGATAGATTTACAGAATCCACTTTTGACGAATTTAAAGCTGTCCTTACTACTCTTAAAATACAGGGTTGTAAACGCCTAATGCTTGACCTTCGTGGAAATCCAGGGGGCTATAAAGACCGTGCTGAAAAGATGGTTGATGAATTGTTGGCGGGTGAACGTATGATTGTTTACACCGATGGAAAAGGTACAAAATACGACACCCAAACCTATACAAAACGAGAAGGCATTTTTGAGAAAGGTGCGGTTATGGTCATCTTAGATGAAAATAGTGCTTCCGCATCCGAGATTGTAGCGGGTGCTTTGCAAGACAATGACCGTGCATTAATCGTAGGCAGACGCTCGTATGGAAAAGGTTTAGTGCAAATGCCTGTAAGCTTGCAAGATGGCTCTGAATTACGTTTGACTATTTCAAGATATTATACCCCGAGCGGACGTAGTATTCAAAAACCTTACCTTTTAGGGCATGAAGAAGAATATGAGAAAGATTACGATAAACGAATAAAAAGTGGTGAATTTTTCAATTCGGATAGTATCAAATTTGACGAAAAATTAAAATTTAAAACCATTGGCGGTCGAACTGTTTATGGAGGAGGAGGCATTACGCCAGATGTATTCGTAGCTCGTGACACAACTTATTTTACAAAATATCTGAGTGATTTATGGGGTAAAAATATTATCCGAGAGTTTGCTGTTAATTATGCCAATGATAACATCAAAGCTATTGAAAAACTTACTTTTAAGGATTTCAATAAGTCTTTTGTAGTAACTGATGCTATGATGATGGATATTCAGAAACTGGCAAAACAAGCCAATGTCAAAATGCGAATAGCAGACTATGAGCGTTCGATGCCTTATATTAAAGCTCAAATCAAAGCGTATATTGCTCGCAATATTTGGCAAAGAAAAATTTCGGATGGTATGAACAATGAATATTTGCAAGTAATGTCACCCTATGATAATACCTTTCAGAAGTCATTGAAATATTTTGATAAAGCTGAGAAAATGGCTCGTGGAGAATTGATTGAAACCATTTCCCATTCGATTAAAAAATAATGATAGGATATTAGTTAAGGTTGTTTGAAACATAGAAAGGGCTTCCAGAATAATCTGGAAGCCCTTTCTACTATTTTGAAATTCAATAACTATTCTGCCGAAATATACCCTTTATCTCTCAAAATTCTATCCATTAATTTCTTATCATTATCATTATTGAAAACAGTAAAAGGCAGATAAATAAATTGATATTGACCCATATCCAACACATAAGCATCTTTTTCTTTTCGAGCTGTTTTAATCATATCCCATTTGATGATTCCTCCTTCTGTATCATTCAATTTCATTAAAACCTGACGACTATCAATTTCGTAACGATATTTTTGAAATAACTGTTTGTATTGCTCCAATTGCGTTACACCCGTAAATTGAATCGCCCAAAACGCTACGTAAGCCAATGCTCCCAAAACCGTGATAACATAAATCCAGTAATTTGGATAAACTTTGGTAATATTCACAATTGCATTAATCAAAATAAGAACCAATGGCACAAAACCCCAATACCATTGCTTTCTGACAAACTGAAGCATATTGAGAGTAATAAATTTATTTTTTTCAAGAGCAAATTTCTTTGTTTTAATCGCTAATGGATTACTTGGTATTGGTTGCTGTACTCGTTTTTGTTGTCCCTGTCCTTGTGAAGAGTATCCTTTTGCCATTTTGGTAAATTAATTTTATAAATTGGACTGCAAAGGTAAAGAAAATTAATAATTAAAAGTCAATAATTGATAGTTTGTCGTTCAATATTAATAATAGAAAGAAATCTTTTTTTTATTATTTGATTACCTAATTTTACAAATAAATCCGAGCTAAATTTCGGATAATTTTAAATTATTAATTATTAATCGGGCGGCGTTTCGCTATTAATTGAATAAAATATGAATTTAACCAATAATCAAATACTCAACCATACTCAAGTACTCCAAAAAATCAGACGTATTGCTTTTGAAATTTACGAGAACAATTTTGAAGAAACTCAAATCGTCATTGCGGGCATAAAAGGACAAGGACATGCTTTTGCGAAGAAATTAGCAATGGTTCTAAACGATATTTCAAGCCTTGAAGCAACCGCAGTTTTGATTGATGTTGATAAAGATGTAACCTACGATAGCCCAGTAGAATTTGATTGTGACGAACGTTTTTTAGAACATAAAACCATTGTTGTGGTCGATGATGTCTTGAATACTGGAAGGACTTTTGCCTATTGTTTATCACCGTTTTTGAGTATTCCCGTCAAAAGAATTCAAGTTGCCGTGATGGTGGATAGAAATTACCGTAGATTTCCGATTTTGGCGGATTATGTGGGCTATCAATTATCCACCACTTTGAGTGATTATGTGTCTGTTGTGCTTGATGATCAGGAGGAAATGGGCGTTTATTTAAAGTAATTATGAGCAATTAGTAAATCTACCTAAAACCTTATATTTATCAGAGATAACTAATCAAATCCATCAACCAATCCGCTTTAAAAAATAAAATAAGAATTGGTAAAATAAGAATTATTGCTAAAAAATATTGCTTAGAATTTAGTTCAAACTTTTGATTTTCAAGGGGTTCTTTAAAAAAAAGATAGAATGGAATCTTTAAATAAAAGAATAAAGTAATTGCTGTATTCAACAATCCGAAAATGAAAAGCCACAATAAAATGGGTTGTTTTGTGGTTTGATAAGTTTCCCAAAGTGCTGAAAAAATATTCAATTTTGCAAAAAAACCGCCTGTTGGAGGAAGTCCCGCCAAAGAAATCATCACAATTAACATCAATATTCCGTAGAAAGGATTAATTCTGCCAAGACCTTTAAAATTAAGCATCAGAGATTGATGGCTAGGAGTTAAAGGGGTATTGCTGAGTTTTTTTTCTGTAATTATTAGCGGAATGCTGCTTGAATGTTCATCAATAGTTGTTAACTGTTCTGCGTAATCCACTAAGAGGAAGGCGGCTAAATTGGTAAAAAGTGTAACAATTAAGTAAAAAACCAAGCTCGTTAGTCCTAATTGCGACATGGTTACCAACCCAATTAACATAAATCCTGAATGTGCAATTGTTGAGTATGCCAATAATCGTTTAGCATTATTTTGCCATAAAGCCGAAAAATTTCCGAAAGTGATACTTGCCATCGCTAAAACGGCTGTGATGGTTTGCAAATTGTTGGGTACGGCAGCATAAAATCGAATTGCCACCAGAAACCCTGCAATTTTGGGGGCTACCGAAAAGAAGGCAACTACGGGCGTAGGGGCAGATTCATATACATCAGGTGTCCATACGTGAAAAGGCGAAGCGGATATTTTAAATAAAAACCCACTGATTGTCAATACGATAGCTACTGTTGAAGCCACCGAATCAATCCGAGAAAGTCCTCTTGAAAATTCCAGTGAAGTAATATCTAATGTTCCCGTCATTCCGTATAATAATGACATCCCATAAAGCATCACCGCCGAAGCCGAAG
>JANXRS010000313.1 GCA_025356745.1 Arcicella sp. | reverse complement strand
TCTTTCACGGTTTTTGTGTCCTTTGAGGGCAATCGATGCCAATTCGTCAAGTCCTTCTACTTTTGTAAAAGTTGAGTCAAAATCAATGACGTAAATAATTTCTTGTGCTGTGTTGGTCAACATTTATTTTTTAAATTCTTTTATTGCTTGATTGTTCTTACTTTTTTTTTGTGGTGGATGCTCGTACCTAATTTCTTCCAATAATTCTGACTTAAGATTTTGTATTCTTTCTCTAATTTTTAATGAGGAATATTTCTTGAAATCTCTCACGTAATCTTCTAAATAACTTATTTTGATTTCTTAAACCCATATTTTTAGTGGTCATAAATCTATTCTGAGTCTTAAAAGCTATATCAGATTTGAGAATCTGACACCATTGAGAGTATTTAATTGTATGCCTGTCATTGTCTTCTTCTTTAAAGATTATACGCAAAATTACTAAAATGTTTTCATCAACACATTACCCATTCCAAAGCTCGCTTCTCCGACCACAAAACCCCTTGATAATTATCAGGATAAAAGCCACAATGCCCGCCCTTTTTGGGAGCTTGAAAATAGACTTTTTCTAACTGTTTTATCTTTTCAAAAGGAAAACATTGCTTCGAAAGAAAAGGGTCGTTTTGGGCGTTGATGATTAAGGTTGGAATGCTAATATTGTCCAAAAAGTACAGTGAACTATTATGTTCATAATAATCTTCGGCATCTATAAATCCATGGAGTTGTGAAGTATAAACATCATCAAAATCCTTTAAAGTCTTGATTTTAGCAATGTTTGAAGTATCAATATTGAATTCAGGGAAACGTTGAGATTTCTCTAAAATCTTCTTCATCAAGGATGCATTGAATCGTTTGGTATAAAGCCAACCAATTTTTTTACTACTACTTGAAAGATGCAAAGGTACTGAAAAAGCAATAGCCTTCTGAATTTCTGGATAAAGATTTTGCCCTTTTTCTCCTAAGTATTTCAAGGTTAAATTTCCTCCAAGACTGAATCCGACTAGGTATATTTTTTGATAACCTTTTGATAATGAATATTTTACGATAGTTTCTAAATCATCAGTTGCTCCACTGTGATAAAATCTTTTGGTTTGATTTAATTCACCTGAACAACTCCTGAAATTCCAAGGTAAACAGTCAAATCCGTGAAAATTAAAATTCCTAACCATGCCTGTAATATATTGACGTGAGGTATCGCCTTCAAGTCCGTGGGATAGAATAATAAGTGGGGCTAAATTTCCACAATCTTTAAGGTGGGAATTTTTAAGTCCGATTTTTAATTCGGTATCGAAATCTTTCTCTTCAGGGGTGGAGATGGCTAAGCTTTTGTCAATATCCAAAAAATCTCCATCGGGCGTAAGAACTCGTTCACGTACATATTTTGGACTTTCAATTTTACGAAAAACGGATGGAAAAATCGTTTGAGATTGACTATCTGGAAGCCAAAAAGGAGGTTTATAATCGTCAGTATGGATAATGGGGATAAATTTCGACATTAATGTTTGAAATTACACCCAATCTTTGAATTGCTGAATGTTTGTAAAGAATATCCATAAATTTTCATGGAATAGTTAAAATAAAAGGGCAATAACAATGAATGTTAAAGCCCTTTTGTATAGGATAGAGACAGGTATTTAAAGGAGTATCAATTTGTGAGCTATTATTAGCTTCAATGTTAAAGTCCTTTTGTATTTGTATAGGATAGAGAGAGGCATATTACTATTTACTATTTATAAAATTCGCTTTCGTCTGATTTAGGTTCATTATACCCCTTCATATCATTCAAATTTCCATTTTCAGAATGTTCAATTACATCAGATTCCAACTCTTCAGAATCTTCATATTCTTCAATTTCAGCCACAGGTTCTTGAATTACCGTTGGCGGCTCCGTTTGAGGTCGTGCTTCGTTTGGATCATTTATAGGTCTTTGATTACCTGTTTCTTCGGTTGCTGGGTTTATTTCGGGTTCTGGTTGCGCATATCCCTGACCAGTTCCTGATTCTCTTACTGCTTCTCCCAATGGCCCATCCCAAGTTTTTTCTTCACTTGGAACAATCACTTTATTGGGCATTTCACCACCTTGTAAATCCTTTTCAGAAGGAAGATATTGATTATCTTGATGATTTTCCATGACTTTGTTTGGTTTGATTGTACTCATTATATAATACAAAACTATTCCACCCTTTCAATAAAATTATAGCCATCCCAACGCTTCTTTTTTGTGGATTTTATATACATAGTAGGAAATTTATACCTCAAATTGGGATAAACGTATTAAAATATTTGTCTGAACATAAGCATTGCCAACTCCTGAAAGAATTGGCAATGCTGTTTATTGGGTATTGAAAATTGTTTATTAACCTTTACATACCAACCTTTGGCAATACTGGTAAACTCTCATTTCCATCTTCGCTAACTGCCTGAACAGCAAAGAAATAATGGTCTTTTGAGTAGGGGAGAACCATGCCATTTTTAGCCGTAAAAATCTTCTTTTGCCAAAATGGTTGATAAGTTTCACGGATTAAAACGTAATAACCTTTCACTTTTCCAGATTTTGGAGTTTGCCAAAATAAAGTGGTTGAATTCGTTAATTTTTTTGTATCAATTGTTAAGTTTTGAACGGTTGAAGGGGCTTTTGCTAAATTAGAAAGCGTTGCCAAATTCATAGCGGTATTTTTACGGAGATATTCAAAATCCATTGCCTCAGCAACGTCTCCGTATTTTATTCCTTTTTCAGTGCGTAAATCTTGGTGTTGGTGTTCATAATTTTCATTCATTTCAGTGATTCTAACGGCTGGAAAACCTTTTTGAACAAAGGGCGTATGGTCACCACCACGCAAAAAACGGTCATTTCTGTAAACCATCACCACTTCCAAATTGTCCACATAACGCTCGCCAACTTCCTTCGTGTAACGAGCTAATGTACGGGCTTTTCCATCATTTTCATTGCCAAAACTACGGATACTTAACGCCTTTTTATCTAATTCAAAGAAAGGTAAACCTTCACTAAAAATCCTTATTCTTGTGTTGTCAATAATATTAGTTTCATTGGAATTATTTGACCCCATAATATCATTATTCAAAATGCCTTCAATATTGATTTTTTCTTCAAACGCTTGATTAGCAAAATGTTCTGCTCCCAAAAGTCCTTGTTCTTCACCACTTACGACTAAAAAAATCACTGTTGCGGGAAATTTTGCTTTTGCCATAACTCTCGCCAATTCAATAACTGCCGCCGTTCCCGAACCATCGTCATTGGCTCCAGGGGCATCATCAGTACGATTCATTACGTTGGAAACTCGACTATCGATGTGTCCAGAAACCAAAAAAATGCGGTCGTCCGCTGGGTCAGAGCCTTTTAAGGTTGCGATGACATTACCCATTTGTATGTCCGTATCAACTCTTTTGGTATCCGCTTTTTGTGTCCATGAGTCAATTTTGGCAGACATTCGTCCGTCCGATTGTTTAGCAAATTCTTGAAAACGACTCAATACCCAAGCTCTTGCCGCTCCGATACCTTTTTTTGAATCGGTAGTTGTGCTAAGCGTACTGCGAGTTCCAAAACTGACCAATTTTTGAATATGAACTTTGAGACTATCCGAATTTATCTCCGAAATCATACTTTCAATAATAGGATCTCGTTGAATGATTTTTTGAGAAAATACAGACGTAAAAATGGTGGCCGTTAAAAGGAAAGTAATAAAAAGTTTTTTCATGGATGATTTTAGATTTGATGATTAATGATAAAAATACGCATAGATTTATGATTCTCCAATTTCTAAGTAACCTATACTTTTTTTATGGTTGAAAAAAACAAAAAAGCCGAGCAATGCTCGGCTTTTTGAACCTTCTTCTGTTAACCAAAAAACTAATCAATTATAAATTTGATTCGGTCGATTTGGAGCTTGTTGATGAAACATAATGCTCTGATAATCAACTAATTTGAATGTGCATACATATATAATTTATCCTTCAATTCTTTTCTTGCAATATGAATTCTATTTTTCACCGTTCCTATAGGTATATCTAATTTTTCTGCAATTTCATGGTATTTGAACCCTCTAAAATGCATCATAAAAGGTGTTTTGTAGGCATCTTCTAGTTGTCCAACTGCCTTATTTATATCATTCATCGCAAAAGTACTTATAGCCTCATTATTAGTGCTACTTTCCATTGAATTAATAAAATGAAGGTTGTCAGTAGTATCAATAAACGTATTCTTTCTCACCATTCTTTGATAATTGGTGATGAAAGTATTTTTCATAATCGTATATAACCACGCTTTCAGATTTGTGCCTTCCGTGTATTTATCACGATTAGTAAAGGCTTTCAACAAAGTATCTTGTAGTAAATCGTTGGCTTCTTCATAATCTCGAGTAAGTTTCATGGCAAAAGGCTTCAACGACTTTGAGACTTTTCCTATGTGAAATGTGAATTCTAAAGCTGTCATTGTTCTAATGGTTTTGTTGTTTGTTTAACAAATGTAATATAATATTAAACAAACTTCCAAATTATTTGCAAAATAATTTTTAAAATAATTTAGTTAGGTTCAATATATTTGTTATTTATAGGTCTTAAATGTACTTTAAAGCCGTTTTACGATAAAATTCTGTATAATATTATTTTGTTTAAGTTTTTTCTATATTGTTAAACAAAAATTTATTTAATAACCTTCCACAGAAACATGGTTATTTCTGAATAATTAACATATCAAATGCAATAATGTTGCAAAAGCTACACTTTTTGTGTAAATTGCTTACTTACCATTTTATCTTAATTGTGAAAAGAATCATCATCATATTTACGTTAATTACACTATCTCGGACTCTTGCTTACACACAAAATCCTGTATGTGATTGTACGCTCAAAGGTGTTGTTCACGAAAAGGATATTCACCAATCTGTACCTGGGGCAGTCGTTTATTTAAAAGGCACAAACATTTCCACTTTTGCCGATGGGAACGGAAAATATTACTTCAAAAATCTATGCCAAGGGCAATATATATTAATCTGTCAAGCCGTTGGTTTTCAAAAAGTTGAAGTTATCGTAAACTTGACCTTAGAACACAATGAAGATTTTTCTTTAGAAGATAAAGATGAACATTTGCAGGAAGTCATTGTATCGGGGAAAAAAATAGAAAATTTTTTCCAACCAAAAAAATCACTTGAAGGTCAAGCTCTAGAACAAACTCGTGGACAAAGTTTGGGAGAATCATTGAAGTCTATTTCGGGTGTTACAACCCTGCAAACGGGCAGTTCAATTTCAAAACCCATTATTCATGGAATGCACTCAAATCGGATATTGATTTTAAATAATGGTATTCGACAGGAAGGGCAACAATGGGGGAGTGAACACGCTCCTGAAATTGATCCTTTTGTGGCGAAAAAAATAACGGTTATAAAAGGAGCAGCGGGAGTTAGATACGGCTCTGATGCCATTGCAGGCGTAATTATGATTGAACCCGATGCACTGCCAGACTCTGCTAAACTTCAGGGAGAAATTAATTCGGTTGGATTTTCAAACGGAAAAATGGGCGTATTTTCGGGTATTTTAGAGGGTGGAATTCCTAAATTTTTAGGCTTTGCATGGCGTGTACAAGGGACGTATAAACGGGGAGGGGATTTAAAAACAGCCGATTATTTTATGTCAAATACGGGAGTGCAGGAACGGAATTTCTCACTCACCATGGGATATAAAAAGCCCCATTTCGGAACGGAATTATTTTTTAGTTATTTCGATACACAATTGGGCATTTTTACGGGTTCACATATTGGGAATTTGACGGATTTGCAAAATGCCATTAATAGTCCCCGTCCAAATGAGAATTATACACCCACAGAACCTAGTTATGAAATTAATCGTCCGAATCAGGATTTGGCCCATAACTTACTGAAAATTAAGGCTTTTTCAATGGCTGAAAATGTAGGAAAGTTTTCGTTTACGCTGAGTCGTCAATACGATTGGCGATTAGAATATGATGTTCCGAGGGGAAATAGAAGTTTAAATACCCTCAATTTTAAACTTACCACTTACGCAGGGGAAATTTTATTGGACCATAAACCGATTTTTAATAAAATCAGCGGTTCAGTTGGAATTAGTAGTTTATACCAAGAAAATCTTTCTTCGTCTTTTGAGTTACGTAAACCATTAATCAATACCGTTTTAATTCCTAATTATAAAGTGGCGAGTGGAGGGATTTTCTTAATTGAACGATATTTAAAAAATCGTTGGGAATTTGAAACAGGACTTCGTTATGATTTCAGAAATGCACAGGCTTTTGGTTTGAATTCTTTGGGAAAATACGCCGAGAACTCTTTTAATTTCAATAATTTATCGGCAACTTTAGGAACGATTTATACACCCAATGATGCTTTGAACTTTAGGTTTAATGTGGCTAATGCTTGGCGTTCACCCAATATGAACGAATTATTTTCCGATGGAATTCATCACGGAGCAGCGGCGTATGAAAAAGGAAATGTGAATCTTCAACCCGAAGTGGCTCACAACCTTTCGTTTACCACCAATCTCGAAAAAGAGAAAATTTCAATTGAATTAACGGCTTATCTCCATTATATCAACAACTTTATTTACTTAAAACCCCGTGCTGAAAATGGTGTTTTGCAATCCGTTCTGACTGTAAGAGGAGCTTTTCCTGCTTTTGATTATACCCAAGTGGATGCTCGCTTTTCGGGAATAGATTTATTAATTAACTATTTGATTACGAATCATTTATCTTTTATTGAAAAATATTCGATGGTTAGGGCAAAGGATATTCTGAACGATGTTTTTATGGTAAATATTCCGTCTGACCGCTTGGAAAGTACGCTAAAATATTCCTTCAAAAAATATGATTCTTTTGTTAGTATAAGTAATCAATTGGTCACTCAACAAACTCTTGTTGAAGCCAATAGTGATTTTCTATCGCCTCCTGACGGGTACAGTTTATGGCGAATGGATGTAGGATTGAAAATTAATAAAATTACTGTGGGAATGAGTATAACCAATGCTTTTAATTTGGCGTATCGTGAATACTTAAACCGTTTTAGGTATTTTACGGATGATGCAGGAAGAAATATTTCGATAAGATTAAAGTATCGTTTGTAGCAAAATGCTGAATAAATAATTTGGGCTGCTATATTTTAGTTCAGATGAATCATTTAACCGAATAGAATTTTGCTAACTTTGCAATCATAGCTAAAAACCAAAATTATGTCCTTGAAAAGTTTCTCTTTGTTTATCATTTTATTACTATTAAGTGGGTCTTCTATATTTTCACAAAATAAGGTTGGACATTTCTCTTTGGGTTTACAAAGTGGCGTTTTGATTCCGTATGGCGAGAACAAAGGCATTGCTTCTGAAGAAATGGGAATTAGTAATGGGCTGACTTTCAAATACTTCCCATCTGACCATTTTGCTATGGGTATGAGTTTGAGAATAATGAATAATAATTTTCAAGCACAAGTAAAAGCCAATAATGTACCGATAACACAAGTGCCTTTTACCTTCGATTTTGAATGGTATCCAACTAATTGGCGACTGAAACCTTACGTTGGTTTTGGAGCGGGACTGAGCTTTTTTACCGTTACGCCCGTGGGAGGATTGGTGAATACTTTGAAAGAAATTCCTGATACTTACACAACGCCTGCTTATTTAGCTACTGGAAAAGCGGGTTTAAAATATCAGTTAAACGACCGTTTTAGTATGCATGCCGAAGGAACCTATTATAGAGTTGCCGAGCCTGGCGAATCATTTCTTTGGCAACAAAGTGATGGAACAGTTTATAAACAATTTTCTAATAAGGCAAGCTTTACATTAGGGCTAATCTATCATTTTGATGAGTAATTTATGGGTTCAATTAATTATTTTCATACCTTTGCACCATGAAAAAATTAATTGCCATACTTTTAAGCCTTCAAATTCTCTTGGGAAGTCTCTTCCCAAAGGTGGATGCTATACAATTGGCAAGAATTGGCGAGTTGGTAAAACATTATCAAGAACATATAGCCATTGAAAATCGCAATCTTAGCTTTGTAGATTTTCTAATCATGCACTATTCTTCAACTTCTAATCATACAAAAACTGCCAAACATTCACATTCAAATTTACCTCATTTAGGTTCTCATCAAGTAGTTATTGCTTACTGTGAGCTGATGTTTGAGAATATAATTCCTTCTTCTTCGACTGTATTTCAGTCATTTCCCGAGCCAAATTTTACTTGGCAAAACTTCTATCATTTTTCTCTTTCGAGTACCTTATTAAATCCTCCAAAGGGCTGTTAATTTATTTTCATTGTTTTACATTCATGGCATAAGACTGGGGATTCCTTTAGTCGTGTAATGAATGTTAGCTTTACTAATTCAAACGTCCTTGTTTGAACTTATACAAGCATCCACAATTACGAAAATCATATTTACGACTTCAAAAAAATGATAGATTCAATCATTCGATTCAGTATATATAATAAACTGATAATCATTACTTTAACATTTGGATTGGTGATTTGGGGAGGATATTCTGTTACACAATTAACGGTTGATGCCTTACCTGATATTACCTCAAATCAAGTTCAAATCCTTACCCAATCTCCCGCTTTGGCGGCTACGGAGGTAGAAAAATTTATCACCGTTCCGCTCGAAATTTCTTTGCGAACCGTACCAAATACCCAAGAAATTCGCTCTTTTTCTCGGATGGGTTTGTCGGTTATTACCGTTGTTTTTGATGATGATGTACCCATGGAAAAGGCTCGCCAACAAATTTTCGAAAAACTCCGAGAGGCTGAACCTAATTTAGTTGCGGGGGCAGGTCGTCCAGAAATGGCACCCATTACCACGGGCTTGGGCGAGTTTTATCAATACACGTTGGTGGTTGATAAAAAATTCAAATCTAAATATTCCTTGACCGATTTACGAACGTTTCAAGACTGGATTGTAAAGAGGCAACTGCTTGGTATCAAAGGAGTTGTGGAAATTAGTTCTTACGGTGGGATGATGAAACAGTATGAAGTTTCCATTGACCCTGAACGATTAAGAGCCATGAATTTGAGCGTATCACAAGTCTTTACGGCTTTGCAAGAAAATAATTCAAACTCAGGGGGAAGTTACATTGAAAAGGGTACGGATGCATTTTTTATTAGGTCGGAAGGAATGGTAAAAAATCTGCAAGATCTTGAAAATGTAGTTATTACAACTCGTGGAGGCATACCTGTGTTGGTGAGCGATGTGGCAAAGGTACGATTCGGTCATGCCGTACGGTTTGGAGCAATGACTCGTAACGGAGAAGGTGAAGCCGTTGGGGGAATCATACTTTTATTGAAAGGGGAATCGGCAAATAATGTGGTAGTAGAGGTAAAAAAACGAGTAGAAGAAATACAAAAAAACTTGCCTGAAGGAGTAAAAATAGAATCATTTATTGACCGTAGTAAGCTGATTGACAGAGCAATAGGTACAGTTCAACAGAATTTGATTGAAGGTGGTTTGATTGTGGTTTTTGTGCTAGTTTTACTTCTGGGAAATCTTCGAGCGGGTTTAGTAGTGGCATCAGTGATTCCACTTTGCTTACTTTTTTCGTTTGCCATGATGCGATTATTTGGCGTTTCAGCAAATTTAATGTCATTGGGTGCCATTGATTTTGGATTAATTGTAGATGGTGCGGTGATAATTGTGGAGGCAGTAGTCCATCAGTTAGTAGTCGGGAGTAAGCAGTTGAGAGTTAATAATGAGGAGTCGTTAGAAAGTACCAGAATTTCTCAATCTCAAATGGATGAATCGGTTTATCATTCTACGGTGTCTATTAGGAAATCAGCAGCTTTTGGAGAAATTATTATCCTGATTGTTTATCTCCCAATCTTGGCTTTGACGGGTATTGAGGGCAAAATGTTTCGTCCAATGGCAGAGACGGTAAGCTTCGCTATTTTCGGGGCATTAATACTTTCATTAACCTACGTGCCTATGATGTCGGCTTTATGTTTAAGTAAAAAAATTACTCATAAAGAAAATATTGCGGATAAGATTATGGGTTTTCTGTATAAGTTTTACGACCCAATTATTCGATGGGCAGTTGGCAGTTGGCGAGTATCAGTAAACGGCAAGCAGTCAATTTTAGCTCAAAAAAGCAGAGTATTAATTGTAGGATTTTCAATTTTTCTTTTTATCGTTAGTCTATTCATTTTCAGTAAGTTAGGAGGTGAATTTATTCCAGAGTTGAATGAAGGAGACTTTGCCGTTGAGACAATTCTACATACCAACGCTTCCCTTTCGCAGAGTATAAAAATAAACAATGAAGCTCAAAAAATCATGTTGCGAGAATATCCCGATGAGGTCTTGCAGGTAGTTTCCCGAATCGGTGCTTCCGAGATTCCAACTGACCCCATGGGCATAAATTCCTGTGATTTAATCATTGATTTAAAAAATCCTTCTGAGTGGACAAAAGCTGGAAACATGGAAGAACTGGCTGAGAAAATGAAGGAATCTTTGAGTGCTTTGCCAGGGGTAAGTTTTGAATTTACCCAGCCCATTCAGATGCGTTTTAATGAGTTGATTGCAGGTGTAAAATCTGATATTGCCATTAAAATCTACGGTGATGACTTGGAAATTCTTTATGATAAAGCCCAAGAAATTGCTAGGAAAATACGAAAAATTAAGGGAATTGCAGATTTAAAAGTACAACAAATTGAGGCTATTCCACAAATGGTGGTAACTTATAACCGACAAAAAATTGCTCAATATGGTCTGAAAATCAATGAATTAAACACACTTTTAAAAGCGGCCTTTGCGGGAGAGAAAGCGGGTGTTGTGTATGAAGGCGAAAAGCGTTTTGATTTAGTTATCCGCTTAGATTCCACTTACCGACAAGATATTCAACAAGTTCGGGATTTATATTTAGACCTCCCAAATGGTGGGAAAGTGCCCTTTTCGGAGGTTGCTGATATTAATTATCAAGATACACCTTCTGAGATTGCTCGAGAAAATACTCGCCGTAGAATATCTATCGGAATTAATGTTAGAAATCGTGATGTGGAAAGTTTAGTGGGCGAAATTCAAGGAATTATTGATGAAAACATAAAGCTTCCCGTGGGTTATTCTGTAGGTTACGGAGGAGCATTCGAGAACCTAAAAGCCGCTAAAGACCGCCTTTCTATTGCGGTTCCTGTGGCGTTATTCTTAATTTTTGCCTTGCTTTATTTTACTTTTAATTCGGTTATCGAAGCACTCATGGTTTTTGTAGCAATTCCACTTTCTGCCATTGGTGGAATTTGGGCTTTGTGGTTGCGAGATATGCCTTTTTCTGTATCAGCAGGGATTGGTTTCATTGCTCTTTTTGGGGTAGCAGTTCTGAATGGAATTGTATTAATTGCTCAGTTTAATCTCCTTGAAAAAGAGGGAGTTACGGATATAAAGCGACGAATTCTGGAAGGTACAAAAACCCGATTCCGACCCGTAATTATGACGGCTTCAGTGGCTTCTTTAGGTTTTTTGCCAATGGCTTTAAGCAACTCGGCAGGGGCGGAAGTTCAACGACCTTTGGCAACTGTTGTGATTGGCGGATTAATCTCGGCAACCTTGCTGACATTAATCGTTTTACCCGTAATTTATAGTTTTATTAAGGGTAAAAAAGAAATAAAAATAGGGAAACAAATATCAATGATTTTGATACTTTTACTTGTTTCATTTTTAGGAAAATCTCAGACAAAAGATCTTAATTATTGCATAAATCAAGTAATAGAAAATAATCAAGATTTAGCTATTTCAAAACTGCAAATTATTGAAAATCAGTTGCTTACTAGAACATCTCATGATGTGCCAAAAACCAATTTTGATGTACAGTACGGAAGAACACAGGTATTTAACAGCAATGATATAACTTTTAGTTTTGGACAAAATTTTGCCTTACCAAGTTTGTATAAAGCCCAAGAAAAAGTGTTAAAAGGCAATGTTTTAACGACTGAAAAACGAGCAATTTTGACTAAAAATCAGTTAATTAGTGAAGTTAAAAATATCTATTTTTCTATATTAAATAATGCCCAATACATCAAATTATTGGAACGTCAAGATAGTTTGTATCAGATAGCTTTTCGGGCGGCTTCGGTGAGGTATAAAACGGGAGAAAGTAATCTTTTAGAAAAAGTTTCTTCCGAAACTCGAATGCGTGAAATTCAAAATAGAATTCAGAGTTTACAGGCAGATGTTCAAGGCTTATATCAGAACTTGAAATTTTTGATGAATACAACCGATAATTTTACCATTGATAAGACTTTTCCTGCCAAAAAACTGTTGATTATCAATGAGTTAAATGTTTTGTCAAATCCTTTCTTAGCGATATTGAAACAGCAAAATGAGGTCAGTATTCTTCAAACTAAATTGGAAAAGGAACGACTAAAACCAGATTTTAAGGTGGGGATTGTTAATCAAAGTATTGAGCAAAATTATAATCAAAATGTTGTTCAAGTAGGAATAAATCTACCCATTTTTACAAAGGCTCAAAATGCAAGGATTGAGGCTTCAAAAATCAATAGTCAGATTGTCCAACAACAAATTAAACTGACTGAAAATCAATTAAAAATGCAATTGACTTCTTTGAAAATTCAGTATGAGAAGGGAGAAAAATCATTGGATTATTACGAAAAATTTGCTCTTCCACAAGTAGAATTAATTATCGAAACTGCTACTAAAAGTTATCAAGCAGGAGAAATAGAATATGTAGAATTTGCCCAAAATATTACGCAAGCGTGGCAAATAAAAGAGTCTTATATAACTGAATTACAGGTATTTAATCAAATTATTATCAATATTGAAACCATTATCGGAAATGAAAATAGTTATTAGGAAATCCTATATTGTCAGTATCTTTACTGACAATATTTGTTATAAATTGTTAGTAAAGATACTAACAACATCAAGAAAATACGGTAATTCGAAGTTACACTTTGAGAATCGGATTCTATCGTGGATAAAAATCTTGCCTTTATTATTCTTTTTCTCCTTCTTTTTCTCTTGTTCAAGTCCTAAAAAGCAAGAAGAAAAAATAGAACAAAAGAAAGAAACGGCTGATATAATTACACTTACAAATGAACAAATAAAAAATGCTAATTTAGTCCTTGGCGGATTCGACAAAACTGTGCTTTCAGAGGACGTAAAAGCCAATGGAATTGTGGATGTTCCGCCGATGAATATGGCATCGGTAAGCGTGCTAATTAATGGATTTGTGAAAAGTACAAAGTCCCTTCCAGGTTCTTTTGTGAGTAAAGGCGAAGTGTTGGCTGTTATCAACAGCATGGATTACGTTCAGATGCAACAGGATTATCTGCAAACACTTAGTAAGTTAAAGTTCTCATCCCAAGAACTTGATCGTCAAACCGTTTTAAGTCAGGAAGATGTAGGGGCAAAAAAGAAACTACAACAAGCGGATTCGGAAGTTTCTTTTGCAAAAGCACAAGTAAAAGGCTTAGAAATTAAATTGCAAATGATTGGTAATCAATTAAATAAACTTAAAAATGGACAGATAACATCAACATTTAATGTTTTATCACCGATTGAAGGTTATATAAAATCCACGAATTTAGCGATTGGAAAAAATGTTGCTCCTACAGATATTCTGTTTGAGATTACGGGTAACGCTCATAAGCATTTAGAGTTAAAAGTATTTGAAAAAGATATTACTAAAATCAACATAGGACAGCAAATAATCATCGAAAATCCTAAAATATTGAATGCTAATTTGACTGCTACCGTTTTTTTAGTAGGTAAAAACGTAGATGCCGAAACAAAATCCATTAATATTCATGCCCACCTAAATAGTGAAAAAACGGAAGGTAAATTAACCGTTGGACAATATGTTAATACCAGAATTTTAACGGGTAATCGAATCGCAAAAACACTGCCTGAATCTGCTATTTTGAGACGTGATGATGGTGGCTTTATTTTTGTACAAATTAAAGAAAATACCTTTCAGCAAATACCCATAAAATTAGGGCTTTCAGTAGGGGGGAATGTAGAAGTATTTTTAGAAAAAGACATTAATTTTTCACAAATTGTAAAATCTGGAGCCTCGATTTTACAAGCAGTTTTGAGTGGTGGCGAAAAGGAATAAGTATATATTTAAACTATGAAAGATATTCAACGTTGTAACTAGGTCAATAATGACCAACTTTATATTGATTATCATGACCACGAGTGGGGTATTCCTTTACATGATGACGATAAATTGTTTGAGTATCTGATTCTCGAAGGCTTCCAAGCTGGTTTAAGTTGGATTACGATTTTGCGGAAAAGAGAGAATTTTAGAAAAGCTTTCGACGATTTTAAAGCCTTAAAAATTGTTAAATATGACGAGTAAAAAATAGAAGAATTAAGGCAAGATGCAGGTATCGTTCGAACATGGTTAATGACCACCTAATAAATTGTATGAGTTATAAGCGACAATGTGTCCCAAAAATTGCCTTGGTTTTTGTACCTTTGCAACTACATAGGGATTTTAAGTTACCTAGAAAATACAAATTTGTGTAATACACACCAATTACCTAAAAAGTTTTAAATAGACATTAGATAAATTGCCAATTTCTTCAAATCAAACAATATTCAATGAATCCACGTATCGTCATTATTCCTACTTATAACGAAATTGAAAATATTGAAGCAATCATTCGAAAAGTTATGAGCCTTGAGCCAACTTTCGATTTATTGATTGTTGATGATGGTTCTCCCGATGGTACTGGTCTAAAAATCAAAGAATTGCAAACAGAATTTGGTTCTAATCGTTTATATCTTCAAGAACGCAAAGGCAAATTAGGGTTGGGTACTGCCTATATTCACGGCTTTAAATATGCTATCAATTTAGAGTATGATTACATTTTTGAAATGGATGCCGACTTTTCGCATAATCCCGATGATTTAATTAATTTGTACAATGCCTGTACTAACGAAGGGGCGGATATGGCAATTGGTTCACGGTATATTAACGGCGTAAATGTAGTAAATTGGCCCATGAGTAGGGTTTTAATGTCTTATTTTGCGGGATATTATGTTCGGTTTATTACGGGAATTCCTATCATGGATGTCACGGCGGGATTTAAATGTTATACTGCTAAGGTGCTGAAAACCATTGACTTAGATTCAATAAAATTTGTGGGATATGCTTTTCAAGTGGAGATGAAATTTACTACTTGGAAATACCGATTCAAAATTATAGAAGTGCCAATTATTTTCACTGACCGCACCAGAGGAAAATCAAAAATGTCGGCTAATATTTTCCGTGAGGCAATTTTAGGTGTTCTTCAAATGAAATGGAATAGTTTCTTTAAAAAATATGATAGAATATTATAATCACATCAAAGCCGTTCATATTATCTTCGTAACCTCTTGGTTTGCAGGACTTTTCTACTTGCCACGCCTTTTTGTTTATCATACCGAAGCCAACGAAAAACCCGATTTGGAACGTTCTATTATTCAAGAACAATTCAAAAAAATGGAGAAAATTCTCTTCAATGCCATCATGATTCCTGCGATGTGGCTGACAGTAGTTTCTGGAATAACATTGGTTTATTTGACTTGGTGGGATTCTTTTGTTGCTTATGGTTGGCTACATCTTAAACTTGGCTTCGTTATCGGATTAATAATTTATCATTTTTATTGTCGAAAATTAACTTTAGAATTACGTCAAAACAAGTTCAGGTTTTCGGGCTTTCAGTTACGCCTTTTCAATGAAATTGCTACGATTTTTCTCTTTGCCATTGTCTTTTTAGTAGTCTTAAAAAATTCAGTTGATTGGATTTGGGGAGTTGTAGGGCTTTTTACTTTTGCCATTGTGATTATGTTGGCAGTAAGGATTGTGAAGCGGATTCGTGAAAAGAAGTAAACTTATGTCCAAGGACTAATTTAATTATATATTTCATAAAAAATGAGAAATTCATAAAATGAGAATCTTGCTAATTGAAGACGAATTTATTTTAGCCTCAGAGCTTGCTGAAACCCTTGAATTGGAGGGTTATGAGGTAGTTTTGACTGCTGATAATGGACAAGAAGCTTTAGCGTTTTATCAAGAAAATGAAGTGGATTTAGTCCTGTGCGATATTAATATTAAGGGTGATTGGGATGGTATTGAAACTGTCATAAGATTAATTGCCATTAAACAAGTTCCTATCATTTATCTCACTGCCTTCACCGATCGAGATACGCTTGAAAGAGCCAAACTGACTTTCCCATCAGCATATATTCCCAAGCCTTATCACATTACAAATCTCAGAATGGCAATTGAATTAGCCATTAATAACTTTGCTGTAAAAGTTCAAAATAACATCAAAACATTAAAAGATTCGACGGTTGAAAATCATTCAAAAGAAATGTTTTTGCAGGTAAATAATGATATTTTTATTAAACAAAATTATCAATTCGTAAAGTTTTCATTGAAAGAAATTCTTTATCTGGAAGCTGATAACATCTATACAAATATTATTACTATTCAGAAAAAATATGTCATTCGCCAGTCCATTGGCAATGTTCACGACCGTTTACCGATTAAAAATTTAATTCGTGTGCATCGTTCTTTTGTAGTTGATATCAGTAAAATAGACTCTTTTAACGAATATGAAGTGGTTATTCAAGGTCATGTAATTCCCATCAGTCGGACTTATAAGGATGAATTTATGAAGCATTTTGTATGTAGATAGTTAATTGTTTATGGTATGACTCAAAGTGATAACGTAAATTTTTATACTAATTTAAGACACCATTTTTGGAATACGAAGTTCAAAAAATGTCCCTTGATTATTCTCAAATTTATATTCCCCCTTTATTTGTTTTGATAAACCTTTAATCAGTTTTTGACCAAATAAATTTATTTTCTTACTAACTAACTTTTCATCAATTCCAATACCATTATCTTGAATTTGTAACGTAATATCTTTGTCATTTTTGAAATAAATAGAAAGGGAGGGATGGGTAATTCCTTCATAAGCATATTTAAAAGAATTAGTAATTAATTCATTGACAATCAAGCCCAAAGGTATTGCCAAATCTACATCTAAGGTTGGATTTTCAACCTCAACAGTTAAGTCAAAATCATCAGGTGAGAATTCATACGCTTGCATAAGACTTTCAGTAAGTTCTGTAAAATAATCTTTGATATTTACCGTCGAAACATTATCTGTTTTATATAATCTTTGGTGAATCAATGACATTGCTTGAACTCGCATTTGTCCATCTTTGACTGCCTTAGCTGCATTTTTGTCTTCTAAACGGTTTGATTGCATACTTAAAAGGCTAGATACAATTGCCAGATTATTCTTTACTCGATGATGTAATTCCTTCATCAAAGTAGTTAATTGTTGTGATTGTTCCTCAACTTTTAATTTGTTTTGATTCAATTTTTGGTATAAATAAAAACCACCAATTAAAGAAATTAGTAAGACTGTAAAACCCGAAATAGCCCAAATTAACTGCGTTTGTTGTGCATGATTTTGTTCATCTAATTTCTTTATTTGGGATTCTTTTTGGGTAGTTTCAAATTGGATTTGAAGTGTTGCAACGGTTTTTCGAGCGTTTTGATTAGTTAAAGTATCATATAAAACTCGCCACTTTTTTTGAGTTTGATACGCTGCTAGAATGTTATTTTGAGCATCATAAATTTTTCTCAATAAATCAGTATAGTCAACTTTGAGTTCCAGAGATTTATCTTGGTTTTCAACTAATTTTAGACTTTCTTTTATTTTTTGTTCCGCTTTGCCATATTCTTTTTTTTCATAATAAACTTCACTAATTTTTCCAATTGCCATTGCTTGGGCATATTCATCGTAAGAATTTTTCTTTTTAAAGTAAATTATTACATCTTCCAGCATTTTAATAGATTTATCATATTGTTTTAGCTTCTTATAAATGCCTGCCATATTCATGTATGACCCTTGAAGGGTTCCTTCCATACCCAGTTTTCTACATATTTCATTCCCTTTTTTATAGTTTTCTAAGGAACTTTTATAATCATTTAATTCATAGCCTTGAATAGAAGCAATACTTGTAAGGGCATAAGCCTGATATTCCTCATAATTGTACTGTTTTGCCAATGAAAGCGTTTTCTGGTAATATCCAATTGAAGAAGTTGGGTCAAATTTACTGCTAAAAAGTTGTCCCATTTTGAGAGTACTTTTAATTAACTTCTTATGCATTTTTAATTCCTCAAAAAAATTATAGGCTTGTTGAAGGTGTTGAAGAGATTCTCCATATTTTTCGAGGATTTGTTCTTCGCAACCCATCAAGTAATACACATTTCCAATACGTTTTTTATCCCTCAATTTCTGAGCAATTTTTAAGGCTTCTTGTTGACAACGAAGACTTACAGCATTATTTTTAAATTCTATCTCTGCACCCCAATTCGATAAACTATCAATTTTAATAGTATCGTTCGGCATTTTCATGATATTGTCAAAAATTGTCTGTTCTTTTTGAGCAAAAAGCTGAGAGAAGGGTAAAATGTATCCCTTAGTTAAAACAGTTATTAATTAAAACGAAACTATTAGTTGTTGTAATTTTTCTTTTTTGCTTCTTTTTTCTTTTGTTAATTGTGTGGACATGTGGATAACTTTTAGGCTGCCATTGCGTACTGTGAC
>JANXRS010000310.1 GCA_025356745.1 Arcicella sp. | reverse complement strand
AAATCTAAAAAATACTCACTAAATTGACATATAACTGAATTTGACTTCACGATAACTTGAATTTTGTTTAGTAACAAACAAGTTACAGAAGTCTAACCATTTTTAAAACCATTTTTTTGCCTGTATGTCCAGTAGTAAACGCTTATTATTCAAAAATTAAAACTTGGTAGATTTTGATTTACAGGTATCGTTAGCCAAACGCTAATTATAGGTTTATTTTATTTTTATCTAATCATTGGCACAATGTTAAAGAAAGATTTTAGTTTTGGCGTAAGCGTTCATCCTTTTTTAGGTCAAGTAGACAAAAATACCGTAAAATTATCTAATCATTTTGCAGAAAAAAAATATTAAATGCAGAACTTATTTGAGTTATTTTAAGGTGTTTCAACCTTCTTTTTTTTCATTATTCGATAAGTAACCCCATTCGAGGAGTAAGAGGAATAAGAATGCAGGAAACAAAGTAATCCTTCTTGAGGGAACAAGATAGCCGTCCGCTTATTATCCCTAACGGATTTAGCCACCATGTATAAACCTATTTCTTGGACTATTTCCATATCAGAAGCCACCTTTTCAAATTTTCTATTTTCAAAAGTAATGATGTCATTTTTGTCTTTGGTATCAAAGTCTATTTCGACAATCCTAATTGCCGATAAGTAGGCAGCTTTATATTTGTCGCCAACACTTTTCTGTTTTTCTAAGGTTCTAAGGTTGTTAAACTTCGCTTTGAGTTTATCATTATTGATGTCCGCCCGACACTCAGGGAGTGCATCAAAAAGTGTGGGGCAAAATATTTTAATGTACTTAATTAAAAAATTAGGTACTGATTTAGAATGTATGTTGTTATAATAAGTTGAAATAGACCTTCGTATAACAAAAGAGGGCAAAATCTTTTGAATTAGTATGTCTCAAATACTTCTTCAAGTGAAATGCCCTCATTGTGAGGGTACAAATGTCAAAAAAAATGGCATAAAAGCCAATGGTACGCAAAATTTTTCTTGCCATCCATGTCATAAACAGTTCCAATTTGCTTATCAATACAAGGGGGCAGACCCTCGAATTAAACGGCAAGTACGCTGTATGACCTTCAACGGTAGTGGCATCAGAGATATTCATCGTGTGTTAGGCGTTAGTATTGCTGGTATTCTGATGATATTACGTCTATGGTTCAAAACGTTAGAAGAACCTGTTGTACAAGGACATTTTAAACGTGTTCAAATCGACGAGATGTGGACTTTCGTCAAACATCGTAAACAAGGCAAAAGGTGGCTATGGTATGCCTATGACCCAGATTCTGGTAAAATATTAGCTTTTCATATCGGAAAACGTAATGATTCAGCGTGTAAGTCTTTGATGAAAAAACTCAGTCATTTACAAATTGATTCTTACCGAACGGATGATTGGAAATCTTATAAGAAACACATTCCACCAGAAAAACACATTATTGCCAAAGCTAAAACCACTCATATTGAACGACGAAACAGAGATTTCAGAACACATCTAAAAAGACTTTGTCGAGAAACCGTTTGCTTTTCTAAGAAAGATGATATGCACTATGGAATCATAAAGGCTTATATTTTTCTTAGAAATAAGTTTGGCTCGCTTGTAAAAGCAGAGCATACATTTTAAATCAGTACCAAAAATTATTAGGTTCAATTGGCTAATTTAAAATGATTCTTTAAAAATATAAATCTGATTGCCCCACACTTTTTGATACTCTATAGTGTACCCCAATAGTTGGACAGAATAGTTAATTTATTAAGATGATACTGTTTTTAGGTTAATTGTACTATTTTTAGTTATTACTAATCGTTCATTAAAAACTTGATTTGGAGTTAGATTTAGTAAAGACTGGTGTTTTCTTTCATAATTGTAAAATTGTATATATTCAAGAAGTCTAAAATGTATCCCTTAGTTAAAACAGTTATTAATTAAAACGAAACTATTAGTTGTTGTAATTTTTCTTTTTTGCTTCTTTTTTCTTTTGTTAATTGTGTGGACATGTGGATAACTTTTAGGCTGCCATTGCGTACTGTGAC
>JANXRS010000253.1 GCA_025356745.1 Arcicella sp. | reverse complement strand
TATTTCTTAAACAATTTTGCAATCGTTAATGACAAGTCCAAATGCAAGATTTTGGCTCTTCCGTTACGTTCTAAATAATAATGTGTTTGGCTTAATTCATTCACTATCAATTCAATGGCTCCTGATTTTACAACTTTTGAAAAATTTTGCACGAAAGTTAATTCTTCACCCTCTAAGCGCACCAATGACTCAGCACCGTTTTTCCAAAGCAATAAATCTCTAAAAATATTGAGTCCATATTCCATCATTCCCTTTTGATATTCTTTCGGGAAAGCATCAAATTCGTCTGCTGTTTTCACCAAAGTTACAATGTCTGGTTTATAAGCTGAACGCATCCAATTGGCAAACCATTGATATTTCCCTTCCCCTTCATAATTAATCAATTCAACGGCTTTAGACAAATTTCCTTCTGAAAGATAGGCAACTTGTTTAGCTCTTTCCATACTAATTCCTTCTTTTTTAATGAGATAACCAATTGTTTCTTCATCTGAAAAAGAGGGAATCATAATCCGTTGTGTTCTTGAAAGAATGGTAGCTAATAAACGATTCGTATCATTACAAACTAAAATAAATAAGGTTTTGGCGGGTGGTTCTTCCAATAATTTCAGTAGCGAATTTGCCGATTCAATATTCATCAATTCGGGTTGCCAAATAATTAGGATTTTATATTCCGCTTCAAAGGCTTTCAAAGAGATTTTTTCAATAATATTGTGCGCTTCTTTTATCGGAATAATACCTTGTTTATTACCCGTAACACCCGTAAACTCTAACCAGTTAGTCATACTTCTGTATGGACTTTCCATCAAGAATTTACGCCAAGTTGGGAGCAATTCCAAAATAGTCTCTTTGGCACTTGGCGTGGGAAAAATGTGGTGAATATCGGGATGAACCATTTTTCCCATCTTCACACATGAAGCACAATTCCCGCAAGCATCACCCACAAGTTCGCTATTAACGTGAACGAGGTTACCCAAATTTACTGCATTTCTATCTTCACAATTTATGTAAGTTGCGTATGCCCAAGCCAATGCCAGATTTGCACTACCTATTCCCCCATGAAACAACTGAGCATGAGCCACGTGGTTTGTCTCAACGGAGTGAATTAGGGTATTTTTTATACTTCCCAGACCAGGAATATCTTGAAAACGCATAATTGAATTTTAATAGGTTGTAAAGTTAAGGAAGATTGAGGGAAAAATAAGGAATTCAAAAAGCTACATTTTTTTAATAACTTCGTAGAAATTTATCCACCGCAACTTTATTCAATGAGTGTTCTCAAAAAATTAGCTGGCGAAACTGCCTCTTACGGTATCAGTACTATTCTTGGTCGTTCGCTAAATTTCCTTTTAGTCTTTATTCATACGGCGGCTTTTATGCCTGCCGAAATGGGAATCAACGTCAAATTATATGGGTACGTTGCCATTGCCAACATCATCTATACTTACGGAATGGAAACTGCTTTCTTCCGTTTTGCTCCTGAGGACAAAATAAAATACTATAATATTATTCAATCCGCTATCATTATCAGTAGCATTTCCTTTTCTGGAATTCTTATCATTTTCTCATCGCCTATAATTACCTATTTAGGATATGCTGGCAAAGAAAATTTCTTAATTTGGATTGCTTTGATTGTTGCTATTGATGCTATTACCGCTATTCCTTTTGCTCGTTTGAGATTGGAAAAACAAACCAGAAGATTCGTTAAAGCAAAGATTATTAATATTTTAATTAATGTTTTTTTAAATATTTTCTTTTTATTAATCCTAAAAAAAATCGCTGAAGGAGATTATCTTATCTTATTACAACCAATAGCCCAAAAATTATATAATCCCAATATTGGAGCAGGTTATATTTTCTTGGCAAACCTCATGGCTAACGCCACATTTTTCTACTTCCTCCGTCCCGAATTTCGAGATTTCAAATTTCAACTTGATAAAGCAGAATTCAAAAAACTTTGGATTTATGCCTACCCAATTATGATTATGATGGTAGCAAGTACCTACAATTTAGTCTTTGATAGATTACTTTTAGAAAAATTTCTCCCCCACGGATTTTATCCAAATCGCACTTCTCAAGAGGCTTTGGGAATTTATGGTAGTGTTTATAAATTATCCATTTTTATGTCATTGGCAACGCAAGCATTTCGTTATGCTGCTGAACCCTTTTTCCTTTCAAAAACGGGAGATAAAAACTCGCCCGAAACGTTAGCAGAAGTTACCAAATGGTTTCTAATAACCTGTATTTTTATTTGGTTGGGCGTAAGTCTAAACCTTGATTGGTTGAAAGTTCTTTTCCTTCGTCAAAAGATTTATTGGGAAGCAATTATGGTTGTTCCTGTATTGTTATTAGCCAATTTATTCTTGGGTATATACTATAATATGTCCGTTTGGTTCAAATTAAATAATAAAACTTATTTTGGAACGCTCATTACTTTTATTGGTTTAGGAATCACAATCATTGCCAATATCATCCTCATTCCACGCATCGGATACATGGGATGTGCAGTTGCCTTTTTGATTTCTTGCTTTTCGATGACTGCCCTTTGTTACTTACTAGGACAACGGCATTATCCTGTACCCTATAACATTAAGTCAGCTTTTGGTTACATTAGTTCGGCAGGAGTATTGATTTATTTTGTAACAAGGATTCACTTTGATAGTCTCTGGTTATCAATTCCTTATCACCTTATTTTACTGATTTTATACACGGCAGGTGTTGTAATTGTTGAGCGAAAGACCATTATTCCATTGAAAATCAGAGATAAATACAAAATTTTAAGATGAAATGTCAGTTTTTTTCGTCAAATTTGTTAATTATTAATAGACAATAACCAATGGCTGAATCTCAAATACTTACTCGATTTAGTTCTTTAGAGATAAAACTTAAAGGATTATTGAAAGATTATATTGAAGTAAAAAAGCAGCTAAGTGAGGTTAAGATAGAGAATGAAAAACTGAGAAATGATTTGTGTAATGCTGAAAAGGAAACACAAGAATTACAGAAAAATTTAAATCAACAGAAAAAAAACTTTAAAAAATCAGATAAATTCACTAAGATTGCAGTAAACAATCTAAAGAGTACAGGCAATCCTGCCGAATTGAAAGAAAAAATTGACGAGTATATTTTAGAAATAGAGAAATGTATTAATCAACTTAGCAATTAATTGCTAAGTCGTTGAACGGTTAAGTTGTTAAATTAATTCCAACTTGCTCAGCTTTTTAACTTCTATAAACTGTTTAAGACAAAGAAATGGATAAAAAAATCGTTTGTAATATTGTGATTGGTACTGAGTATTTTACCCTCAATCCAACCACTGAATTTGACGAAGAGATTGTTCGGAAAGCAGCTAATTTGATTAATGAAAAAATGCAATATTATCAACAGAAAAATAGTATTAAAAGTACACAACGACTTTTGGCATTATCTGCATTAGATTTTGTAATGAGTAATCTCAAATCTGATTTACATTACGAAGACTTCCACGATTCCGTTTCTGAGAAGCTCCTAGGATTAGAAAAAACAGTAGATTCAGTTATAGAAACGCAATTCTAATTCGTCATAAAAAATATTTTAGTAGTTATTCATACATCATTTTTAAATTAAAATATCTTTACTTACAAAAATTTAAAATCTTGTATTAATTTCTTTAAATGATTATATTTTAATTAAAGACATAAGCTCTGTAAATGCAGTAATTTCTGTAATTACTTCCTTAAAACAATTAAGATTCGACTTTAAATTATTACTTTGAATATGTATATATTTGAATACCAATTATTTGACTCTTATTTTAAATTGTAAAATCTTCCAATTAAGAACCCTCCTTTCAATCGTCATTTGTCTGTTTTAGTCCTATTTTTCACTCGATTCACTTCGCATTGTGTCATGTTTACGCACGGAGAAATCAACTAAAACGATATAAAAATGCTATATCCCATCATTGCCGCAGTAGTTTCCCTAATTGTAGGACTGTTCGTAGGTAAAGCCATATTTGCCAAAGAAACCAAAAAAATTGAAGAGGAAGCAACTGCCAAAGCTGCTGACATTGTAAAAACTGCTGAACTTCAAGCAGAAAATATTAAGAAAGACCGAGTATTAGAAGCTAAAGAAAAATTCTTGAAATTGCGTTCAGAATTTGAAGATGATTCTAATAGAAAGAAACAAATTTTAGTTCAAAACGAACAAAAATTAAAAGAGCGTGAACGTCAGATTCAACAATCAATGGATCAGGCAAAACAATCGGTGGAACAAGCTAAATTGTCGGTTGAGCAAGCAAAAAAAATGGAAACTGATTTAGTTTCACAAAGACAATCTTTAAATTCTAAGGAAGATAATCTTAGAAAAAAAATTGAGGATGTCGACAAAAAACAAACTCAAGCCGATGAAATGTTTGCTTCACAGGTTTTACAATTAGAGAAAATTGCAGGTTTAACAGCTATTGAAGCACGGCAGCAATTGATACAAGCCATGACTGCCGAAGCTGAAACAAAAGCTTCATCAATGATAAAAACAGCCATTGAAGAAGCAAAACTTACTGCTACGAAAGAGGCGAAAAAGGTAGTTATTGAAACAATCCAAAGAACAGCGGCCGAGAATGCAATCGAGAACTGTGTGTCTGTTTTCAACATCGAATCGGATGATGTGAAGGGGAAAATTATTGGTCGTGAAGGTCGTAATATTCGTGCTTTGGAAGCTGCTACTGGCGTTGAATTTATTGTTGATGATACACCAGAGGCAATTATTATTTCGGGTTTTGACCCAGTTCGTCGTGAAATTGCTCGTTTATCACTTCACCGTTTAGTACAGGATGGAAGAATTCACCCTGCTCGTATTGAGGAGGTTGTGGCAAAAACGAAGAAAAATATTGATGACGAAATTGTTGAAATTGGCGAGCGTACTGTGATTGATTTAGGTATTCATGGATTACATCCAGAGTTAATCAAAATGGTTGGCAGAATGCGTTTTCGTTCATCTTACGGACAAAATCTTTTGCAACATTCACGTGAGGTAGCAAAACTTTGTGCTACAATGGCGGCTGAATTAGGATTGAATGCTAAAGCGGCAAAACGTGCTGGTTTACTCCACGATATTGGAAAAGTTTGGCACGAAGAAGCGGAATTACCCCATGCTATCTTAGGTATGCAATTGGCAGAAAAATATAAAGAAAATGCAGAGATTTGTAATGCCATTGGAGCCCATCACGATGAGATTGAAATGACTTCGATGATTTCACCCATTATTCAGGTTTGTGATGCTATTTCGGGGTCACGCCCAGGAGCAAGACGTGAGATGATGGAGTCGTATATGAGACGTTTGAAGGAATTGGAAGAATTAGCAGTGAGTTTCCAAGGTGTTCAGAAATGTTACGCCATCCAAGCGGGACGTGAATTGCGAGTTTTGGTAGATGCAGAGAACGTTACAGACGAAAAAGCAAGTTCATTATCATTTGATATTTCTCAGAAAATTGAGAAAGAAATGCAATATCCAGGGCAAATCAAAGTAACGGTAATTCGTGAAATGAGAGCAGTGAATTATGCGAAATAGATTCTAATTGAAATTAATGAAAGGCTTCTGAATTGATTTTCAGAAGCCTTTTTTATTGAATCATCAAATTACAACCCCTAATATCTGAATTGTCAAATCTTCCAAGTATTTGGAATTTTGGGGAATCGTTAAGCACATTATTGTTTGTGTTCTCATAGATAACTCCTTCCGTTTTCTGGGAAGACAAAAACGTGGGCAATACAGATGATTCAATCCACGAACCTAAATCCTTCGTTTCAATAAAAGAACAAGAATCTACATTAGCAAGGTCAATAACATTAATACCACCCGAACGAGAGTTTGAAATATAGTTGAATGGGTCGTTCACATCTCTCAATAATATTTTCATAGAAACGGGTAAGTCAAAAATTCCTTCGCCTTTTGAATACCCTTGCGAAAGTAATTCCGTCATACCGTATTCTGAATGGATTGTTTCTACATGAAAAGTACTTGTCAGTATTTCGTGGACTTCTTCTCGGAGGAGTTCTTTTCTTCGTCCTTTCATACCTCCTGTTTCCATAACTATCAGATTATCAATATCTTGAAGAAAAGACAAATCAACACCTGATTCGGCAAAATCTAATAATCCAAAGGTTACGCCGATAAGTAAGGTTTTAGGGATTGTAGGTTGAAGATTAAGAATTGGCAATTTGTCTTTTATTACTCTTTTGCCCTCTTTCTTTTCTACAGTTTTGTGCCTAAAGTTTCCTTTTAATACTTGAGCCAATCCCTCATAATCATCTAAATAAAACCCTGAATTTGGAGTGCCACTTTTTTTAATAAAATGTTCAACCATGTAAACTAAGGACGAATTTGTTCTTTCTAAATACGAAGGCAACAAGGCAAGTATCTGAAAATCAGACAATTTGCCATAGAATTTTTCAAAAATCTGCTCGGCAATTTCAACATAAAAATCAGGATCTTTAACGTGATGTTGTGAAGTATTTTGTCCCGTTGTTCCACTGCTCTCAAAAGTAACAACGGTACTATTTTCGCCTGAAATAATAGTTTGTGTTTTGAAAAATTCAATCGGTAAAAAAGGGATTTGTTCAATTTTCAGAATTCTATCTACTTGAATTTTTAAACATTGCAAATATTTTTTATAAATTAAATTATGCTCGGCTTGGTATCTAAAAACCTCCAAAGCTAAAGAATTGAAGTCTTCAGATATTAATTGTAAAACTTTTTGTTTGAGTATTTGAGCTTGTTGCATGAAGATTTTAAAAATATTGATACAAAATTACGTCAAATCATTAACTTTACGAGGGTTTAAAACAACAACCTATCTTTCGATTTCGTTTAAAGTTTATGAAAAACAAAATTTTACTCATAGCCTGCTTCTCTATAGTTATTCTCGGTTGTACAGGAGAACCCAATTTTAGTTTTACACCCGAAATCGGATTCAATAGTATTCAAGTATTTTTTCCACAAACTCTGAGTAAATTTGACGTACCAGAAAAAAGAGATTCAGTAGTTATAACTATTGATTTTAAAGATGGTGATGGTGACTTAGGAACTAATTTGACTCAGAAAGAACTGACGGAACTTGCCCTCAAAAACGACCCCAAATTAAAGACTTTTATTGTTGATACGTATGTGTCAAAAAACGGGAAGTTTATTAAATCTGACTTTGCAGATCCTAATGGGGGATTTTTACCATTTAAACTTAAAAATGGGTCTAAAAATGGACCTATTGAGGGTACAATTGATTACTCGATAATATTTACTTATGGATTAATTCAAGATGGAACTCCATTTACAGGAAAAAGGGATACTGTAAAGTTCGCAGTAACTATAAAAGATAGGGCATACAATTTAAGTAATACAATTGAGACAACCCCAATTGTGGTTTACACAAAGTAATATAATCTGGATTACCATTCACTCAATAGCCTGCGTGAAAATGGAGTTATTATATTTAAACCAAGTGAAATCGGTTAAAAGCTTGCGAAATTCATGCGTTTTTTGATAATTTCAATCGATTCGAAAAATCCGAGCTTACCAAATGCTGTTTATTTGTGTACACGTACGTTACCCCTACAATAGTCACTCTGGAAAGGGAAATTTTGAATTAATTGGAAAGATTAGGCAACATTTTCCAATAAATCCAACTCAACCGTTAAATCTTCCCCACAATTCACCCCAAAATCAAAGTCTTTAAGTGAATCTATTACTTTCACTTTTTCCATGAGTTTTCCCGTAAAATGAAGTGTAATTGCTTCGGCATTTTTGCGAGTTGAAACGATTAAAGGATGTATTGAACCGTCCAATAATTTTACAATATCTTCGGCAAATTCCTTGAACATTAAATTGATGGGTAATTGGTGATATTGACCATCCAAAGTAACAAAAATGGGAATGGGCAAATATTCTGTTGAAGCCGCCAGTTTTCCAAAAGCCTTACGAGCTATTATGAAACTATTTTCTTGGTTTTCAAATGAATACCCTCCAAAAACTACAGCTACTTTTTTGCGATTTGGCATTTCTGCCACACGTTCTGCAATGGCCAAATCCAACTTGTCCAACAGTTTTTGAAACTTAAATGTATTCTTGCTCGCCCGAATACGCTCACGAATAGATTGGCGAATAAAATAGGTAATAGCATCCGTTACATTCATTCCAATTTCAGCCATTTGCTTGAAAATTAGCGAAGTAGGTGACATTCCTGGAATCGTATTGGGGTCATGTAAGATTACTCGTCCGTCTGGCGTTAAAAATCCATCAATGCGAGTACAAACCCCAAATTTCAAGGCATCAAAAGTTGCTTTTACGTCATGTTGAATTTTTTGATTATTCTCCAGAGAAGTATCCACTGGAATTTTCTTTCGGGTAGTATTTGATTGGTACTTTGCCTTAAAGTCAAAGACTTCTACACCTGCAATTACTTCAGTAGGTGGCAATACAACCGATTCACAATCAGGCGTTTGAATAACCCCGCAACTAAATTCTTGTCCTTTAACGAAGCTTTCAATCAACACGGCATCTTCCGAATTCATGGAGATTAATTGAATAACTTTATTTTTTTCGTTAAGATTTTGATTTAATTTTTCCAATAATTCCGATGGATGATAAATTATTTCTTCATTCATTGAAACAGGTAATCCAATTCCCTCATCCAGATTCGCCATACGTTGCACGAATTCATGCTTATCAACACTATTCCACTCATTTTCAGACACTTCTCTAATGAAAAGGCACTGTTTCACAGCTTTTTCAAACGCTTCAACCGAATCTTTTTTAACAAATGAAACCCCGATTGAAGACCCTTGATGCGGTGCTTTTACAACAAATGGAAGTCCAACTTTTTCTTTTATCTCCTCAAAAACTTTCACCAAATCATTTGCCTCAAAATAAGTGCGGGTTAAAGTAGCGGTTTTTTTATCTAAACCAACGGCGAGTTTTATTAAATCATTCTGGGCAATTTTATCGATTCCAATGGAAGAACCCATTAAACTCGGTCCCGAATACGGAATTCCATACCACTCTAAAAGTCCTTGAATGCTTCCGTCTTCGCAAGCGGGTCCGTGCATGGCAATAAAAGCAAATTTAAAATATTCAGAAAATTTATCGGGAGAAAGTTTTCTTCCGACTGCCGAAATCATCTTAAGCAATTCATCATCAGACATTTGTCCCAATGATTCAGCATAAATACGATAATCACCTTGATAAGATTGGGGAGGATAAAAATCTCGAATGGAATTAGCATATACCAATTCAGGATTCAGCAAAATGAAGTTTCCACAGCCGTCCACAAATACGGGAATGGGTTCAAAAAGAGACTTGTCGATGTTCTCCATTGCAGTTTTACCACCTGCAAAACTAATTTCACGTTCACGGGCGGGACCGCCAAAAAATATGCCTATTTTCATTAAAATTATTATTCTTTATCAATTAACATTAGAAGCTTCAACCTTCAAAATCTCAGGAACTTCTCGGCGAATGGTGTCCTCAATACCGCCTTTGAAAGTCATTGCCGACATTGAACATGACCCACACGCACCCACTAATTCTAAACGTAAAGTGTTTTCTTGAGTGATTTCAACGACACGCACGTTTCCTCCATCAGCTATCAGATAAGGACGAATTTTATCTAATGCAATTTCTATTTTTCCTTGAAGAGGATGCTCAAATATTGCTTCCATAATGTTTTCAGACGCTTTTAAATTTATTCAAAGATAATTGGTTTTGTTGGTTTTTGGGTTACTGTATTTCACAAAACTTTAAACAGGAATGCATTCTGAACAGTTTCATTATTTTTTTGACTCTAGGTCTACTCTTTGTGAAAATTCATGTTAAAAACTACCGACTCAACAGACTTAAAAATTAATTAAAACAGGGTTTGTATCATTTTTCTCCAAGCCATCGAAAGATGGGTACGTTCTGGAATATCGGTTAATTCAATAAATTTTACATTTCATTTATCTCTTTTAAAAAGTAATACTCCCAGATTCTTTTCTAATTGCTTAATTTGCCTACTTAATTTGGCAAGATTACAATTTATGTAATTATTTGTTTATCAGATACTTGCAATTAGTTTTCAGTCATTTTTTTTGCATAAGGTCATGTTTTTATTAGATTTTCGAGCCATCGTGTTCCTAAATTCAGAGACAGAATTCTTCTAA
>JANXRS010000186.1 GCA_025356745.1 Arcicella sp. | reverse complement strand
GTGGGCGTATGCTATACGCCCCTACGGTTCGGAAATTATTTATATTTTCAATTAATTTTTGCTGGTTACTTATCATAAATAAAGTTCTACTAATCACATACTAAGAAATCTCAATATGAAAATAACACAATTATTTAAAGACTTTTCTAATAGCGAAAAATCAGGTGGGATAACACTAATAGCTTGCACCATTATTTCAATGGTATTGGCAAATACAAATTTAGTGAGTGATTATACCCATTTTTGGCATACTACTTTAGGAGGACAAAGTATTGAGTATTGGATTAATGATGGCTTAATGACAATATTTTTCTTACTAATCGGACTTGAATTAGAAAGAGAAATATACATCGGGGAATTGTCGAAAATTAAAAATGCACTTCTTCCAATTTTTGGAGCTTTTGGAGGCATGATAATTCCCGCAGGAATCTATTTATTATTCAATTTTGGTACTTCTACGAAATCAGGTGCAGGAATTCCAATGGCGACAGATATTGCTTTTGCCTTAGGAATTTTGGCATTATTGGGTAGTAAAGTTCCTACTTCACTAAAAGTTTTTCTTACGGCATTGGCTGTAATTGATGATTTAGGGGCTATTGTGGTGATTGCTATTTTTTATACCAAAGCCATTATTTGGCTAAATTTGTTCATCGCAATGGGTATTTTTATTGTACTACTTGCGTTTAATCGGTTAAAAATTAGAAATTTAATCCCCTATTTAATTGGCGGATTTTTGATGTGGTACTTTATGCTCAATTCGGGGGTTCATGCCACCATTACAGGAGTACTTTTAGCCTTTGCAATTCCTTTTGGTAATGGCGACGAGAAATCAACTTCTTATATTTTGCAACATTTTTTACATAAACCTGTGGCGTTTATTATCCTTCCATTGTTCGCATTAGCTAATACGGCAATTATGGTAAATACAGATTTGAGTGAAATAATTTCTCAAAAATTTAGTTTAGGCATTTCTTTAGGACTGGTAATCGGCAAACCCCTTGGTATCGTTCTATTGAGTTTTTTAGCTGTTACGTGTGGTATTTGTAAACTACCACACGACTTAAATTGGAAATCAATTATTGGTATTGGATTTTTAGGAGGCATTGGATTTACCATGTCCATATTTATTACATTATTGGCTTTTGATGATTTTGAACTGCAAAATAGTTCAAAAATTACCATTCTCATTGCTTCAATTATTGCCGCACTCATAGGGTTTATTTTACTTCATTTTTCTTTGAAAAAGCTATCGAAATCATAATTTTAAAGTCAATATCATTTACTTAAACCCAATCTTATGAACTGGTTTGACATCAAAAATAGCCAAGAAATTGACACACCCGCTTTGTTGATTTACAAGGAAAGGGCAAAACAAAACATCGAAAAAGCCATTGCGTTGGTGCATTCCGTTAAGCAATTACGTCCCCACGTAAAAACGCATAAACTACTGGAAGTCACGGAGATGATGATGGCATCTGGTATTGATAAATTCAAATGTGCCACCATTGCCGAAGCTGAAATGTTGGGAATGGCAAAGGCAAAAGATGTGTTAATAGCTTATCCCGTTTTAGGACCGAAAATTAAGCGTTTACAGGCTTTAATTTTAAAATATCCCGAAACAAAATTCTCTTGTTTAATTGATAATATTGATACGGCAAAACAACTTTCGGATGAATTTATTGAGGACAAGATTAACGTTTTTATTGACTTAAACGTGGGAATGAATCGCACAGGCATTTCGGTTGAAAATACACTCGGTTTATATAAAAATAGCCTTAATTTAGACGGAATAAATGTCATCGGACTTCACGCCTACGATGGGCACATTCACGATACGGACGTTTTGGAAAGGAAACATAAAGCTGAAAAAGTATTTCAGTTAATTTCTCTTGTTCAACTTGAAATTGAAAAATTTGCGGAGAAGAAACTAAAAATTGTGATGGGTGGCACGCCAACTTTCTCTTTACACGCAATCGCCCATCAAGATGTTGAGGTAAGTCCAGGCACTTTCATTTTTTGGGATGCAGGATATAAAAACCTAATGCCTGATTTTGATTTTTTGTGGGCTGGAATCATTGCTACGAGAATTATTTCAATCATTAGTAAAACCCAACTCTGCCTTGATGTAGGGCACAAATCAATCGCTGCCGAAAATCCTTTACCTCGCATCAATTTTTTGAATAATGATGAAATAATTCCCATTAGTCAAAGCGAAGAACATTTAGTCGTTCAAGTTGAAAATACTGATAAATATTCCCTTGGGGATATCTGGTACGGTGTACCAATTCATATTTGCCCAACGGTTGCTTTGTATAATGAAGTAAAAGTTGTGGAAAATAATGAGGTTATTAATGCTTGGAAAGTGATTGCGAGAGATAGAAATATAACCATTTAACCACCCAAAATATGTTTTTAATTGATGCTCATTTAGATATTTCCACCAATGCCATTGAGTGGAATCGGGATTATCGAATGTCAGTTTATGAGATTAGAAAAAGTGAGGAAGGCATGACCGACAAGATTGATCGTGGTAAAGGAACCGTATCATTTCCCGAACTCAGAAAGGGAAATATTGGCTTGGTGGTGGCAACACAATTGGCGAGATTTAACCAGAATAACGGTAATTTGCCTGGGGCGGGTTGGAATTCTCCGCATCAAGCTTGGGCAATGTCGCAGGCACAAATTGCTTGGTATCAGGCAATGGAAATGGAGGGAGAAATGATACAAATCAATAATCTGCTGACCCTAGAAAATCATATAAGTTTATGGATGGACGAATCAAAAGCTAACGCAGAAAAGCCTATTGGCTATATTTTGAGTTTGGAAGGGGCGGATTCACTCATTAATTTATCCTATTTAGATAAAGCTTATCAATACGGATTAAGGATTATTGGTCCTGCCCATTACAGTACGGGTAGATACGCCTCAGGTACTGGCACAACCGATGGATTCACACCTTTAGGCAAAGATTTATTGAAGGAAATGGATGCCTTAAAAATAATTTTAGATGCCACTCATTTAACTGATAAAGGTTTTACGGAAGCGATGGATTTATTTCAAGGACCCGTTTGGGCCAGCCACCATAATTGCCGTGCCTTAGTACCTCACCAAAGGCAACTATCGGATGAACAAATCAAGATTTTGATTGACCGAAAAGCCGTTATTGGGGGTTGTTTTGATGCTTGGATGATGAAATCCAATTTCACCCAAAGAGTGAGCAGTCCAAAAGAATTTGACATAAAAATAGAAACTATTATTGACCATTACGACCATATTTGCCAAATAGCAGGTAATTCACTGCACTGTGCCATTGGTAGTGATTTGGACGGTACGTATGGAACAGAACAGTCTCCGTTAGACATGGATACTATCGCAGATTTGCAAAATTTAAAGGGATTTTTATCAAAAAGAGGTTATTCACAAGAGGATATTGAGAATATTTTTCATAAAAATTGGCTACATTTTTTAAGGACTGCTTGGGCTTAAAATATACCTTTATAAAAAAAGCGGGTTTGGCA
>JANXRS010000185.1 GCA_025356745.1 Arcicella sp. | reverse complement strand
ACTTTCGGACGAAAATTTATCAAAAAAGGAGATGAAATTATTATCTCTGGCATGGAACATCATTCCAATATCGTGCCGTGGCAAATGCTTTGTGAAGAGAAAGGAATTAAGTTAAAAGTGATTCCAGTAACGGATTTAGGAGAGTTGGATATGGAAGCTTATGCAAATATGCTTTCTGAAAAAGTGAAATTAGTTTCGGTTAATCACGTCTCAAATTCATTAGGTACTATCAACCCTGTGAAGCAAATTATTGACTTAGCTCATAGTGTTGGAGCAAAAGTCTTGATTGATGGGGCTCAAGCAACTTCGCACTTAAATATTGATGTTCAAGCACTTGATGCTGATTTTTATGTTTTCTCGGCTCATAAATTATATGGTCCAACGGGGATAGGTGTTTTGTATGGTAAAAAAGATATCCTTAACGCCATGCCTCCTTACATGGGTGGAGGTGAGATGATAAAAGACGTAACTTTCGAGAAAACAACGTACAACGAACTACCTTATAAATTTGAAGCGGGAACGCCAAATATTGCCGATGTAGTTGCTTTAAAGACTGCGTTGGAATATATCGCTTTTCACGGTAAAGAAAACATTGCTGCCCATGAAGATATGCTTCTGAAATATGCAACTGAGCAATTATCTGAAATAGAAGGACTAAGAATAATCGGACAAGCGAAAGAAAAAATCTCGGTAGTAAGTTTTGTAATGGATGGAATTCATCATCAGGACATTGGGGTATTGCTTGATAATCAAGGAGTTGCTGTAAGAACTGGGCATCATTGTACACAACCATTAATGCAAAGATTCAATATTCTGGGAACGTCCAGAGCCTCATTCGCTGTTTATAATACGGTGGAGGAGATTGATAAATTGGTGGTAGGATTGCACAAAGTTAAAAAAATGCTTTTGTAAAAATTTAAGATGACAATTAACGAATCACAAGACGAAATTATAGAAGAATTTGAATTGTTTGACGATTGGGCAGACAAATACGAATATATCATTGATTTAGGTAAAAAGCTTAAAGGGTTTCCTAAAGAACAAAAAACCGAAGATAATATTATCAAAGGTTGTCAGAGTAGAGTTTGGTTAAATGCTCATAGAGAAAATGAAAGTTTAATCTTTGAAGCTGATTCCGAGGCAATTATCGTGAAAGGTTTGGTAAATATGCTTATCAGAGTTTTGTCGGGACATACACCCCAGGAAATTGCCAAAGCTGATTTATACTTTATGGAAAAAATTGGAATGAGCCAACATCTTGCCCAAACTCGTTCAAATGGTTTGGCTTCGATGGTAAAACAAATGAAGAATTACGCAATTGCTTATTCATTGAAAAATTAAGAAAAAATGTCAGAACTAGAATTAAAAGAAGAAGTAATCAAAGCCATTAAGGAAGTTTATGACCCAGAAATTCCTGTGAATGTTTATGAATTGGGCTTGATTTACGACATAAAAATATTTCCAGTCAATAATGTTTATGTGTTGATGACTTTAACTTCACCATCTTGTCCATCAGCAGAAGCAATTCCTGCGGAAATTGAAGGAAAAATAAAGGAGATTGAAGGTATTTCGGATGTAAGTATTGAATTAACTTTCGATCCACCTTATTCACAAGATATGATGTCGGAAGTTGCCAAATTGGAACTTGGATTTATGTAGTGGTAATGTGAAAATGTACTAATTTGAACATCAAATTGGCACTTTTTAAACATAATAACTGTTTATTTTAAACAACTTATTTGAAAATAAGGACTTTTATTTTCAAATTTTCAAGCGGTTCATCGCCCGACGATTCGCCGTCCGATTAATTAATATTAAATTAAGAAAATATGTACCCAGAACATTTAGTAGCTCCTATGCGTGCAGACATTGCAGAAGGAGGATTTCAAGAGTTAAAATCAGCATCAGAAGTTGAAGTAGCAATGGCTGAAACAGGCACAACTTTGATGTTTATCAATTCTGTTTGTGGTTGTTCAGCACGTACTGCTCGTCCAGGTGTTAAAGAAGCTGTTTGGAATTCAGAGAAAAAACCAAATCATTTAGTAACTGTTTTTGCAGGTGTCGATCAAGAAGCAACTGCAAAAGCTCGTGAATATACCTTGCCATACCCTCCATCATCACCAGCGATTGCATTTTTCAAAGATGGTGAGTTAGTTCACATGGTAGAGCGTCATCACATCGAAGGTCGTTCGGCAGAATTGATTGCTACGCACTTGGAAGGTGTTTTTGAAGAGTTTTGTTAATTATAGGTTATCAGTAATTTATTAATAGTTATCAATAAAAAAGTACTCAAAATTCAATTTTGAGTACTTTTTTATTGATTTTCAGTTACTGATTACTAAAACTACTTCCGATATTGCTCGATAATCTTAAAAATTGCCTTTTGAGTTTCCAAATTTTTGAAATATTCAAACATTAATTCATGTCCTTCAAAATTCAGAATCAAGCCTGTTTCTAAATAATTGAATGCCTCTTTATACCTTCCTGATTTGATAAAATAAACAGCGGCTCGATAATATAATTCTGATTCTTCGGGCATTTGGTCAATGGCTGAAAGCATTAATTCTGCCGCCATTTCAAAATCTCCTTGTTCATGATTAACCTCTGACCACTTTATCCATGCTTCTGGATTCATTGGTTCTAATTCTGCCGATTTTTGGTATGATTCTATACCCGTATCAGTATTGCCCATACTTGTCTCGGCATCCCCGATGGCTAACCAATAATAGGCATTTTTATCATCTAAGGCAAGGGCTTTTTTTAAGAAATGAATTGCTTCAAACCAACGTTGCATCTCGCACAAACATACGCCTACACCAAAATAACCATCATCCCAATTTGGGTCAAGTTTTATAGCATCCTTATAATAGTGAATTGCTTCTGAAAAACGTTCTTGTCTTTCAATACTTGCTCCAAAACAACAATAAACTTCTGGCGTAACATCTTCATGTTCAAGGCAATGCCGATAAGCCTCTTCCGCTTTTTCCCAATTGCCGAGATTCATATAAGAATTGCCTAAATTGAAATACCCCGAAGCAAACTTATCATTAATAGCTACTGAGAACTCGTAAGCATCAGCGGCTTCTTCAAATTTTCCTAATTTAGAATAGGCAATTCCAATATTATACCAAGCATTTTCAGAATAAGGGTCGGTATCAATAAATTGCTGATAATAAGGCAGCGATTCTTCTAATTTACCGATTTCATCCAAACTATTTGCCAGTTCATAAAGGGCATTTTCGTTTTTGATATTTATTTCAATTGCTTGTTTAAAGGCAGCAACGGCATTATGATTTTTGCCCCAACTTTGATACGCTAAACCGATATGGAAATATACTTCATCTTTATCTTCGGCAATATCTAAAATTTCGGTAAGAATTTCGATGGCAGTTTGATAATCGCCTTTAAGATTATAAACGGTGCTGCGGAGGTAAATAATATCGGTATCGGAAGGATTATATAATTCGGCTTTATCAATTAATTCTAAGGCTTCATCATGTTTACCTTGATTAGCGAGTAATTCTGCCTTGCAAAGCATTAGTTCTAAAGAATAGGGATATTGTTCGAGTGCTAATTCACAAGCTTGCATAGCATCGACAATTTTTCCTTCATCCATATAATGTTCCACGATTTGTTCGTAGGTATCAAGGTCGAAAAAAGTTGATTCCATGTGTTTCAACATAGATTCGAAACGTTTTACAGAATGTAATGTCTCTTCTCGACGGTCTTCAAAATCTTGTTCCATCATTGATTATTTAAGGTTGGCTTATCAGTTAACAATGAACAATTAACAGGGAATAGTTTTTAGATACTATCAAATAATTAATTTGTATTTTACTAATAGAGGGTGTTATTGCTAATTTAACAATAAACTTTTATTTCACCAAACTCCTTGACTATTACTTATTTACAGCAAAAATTATGCTAAAGGTAATTTCGTAGTACGAATAGCCTTGTCTATAATAAGTACAATTTTATTCAATACGGACAAGGCTGTCCGTAGTACATTTTTTTAGTAAATTCTTACAAATTCTATCTAAACTTTGGTCTAAACTTTTAAATGAAAAATCTAGCGTTTTTTTTATTTTATCGTTCTGATATTCAAAAGAATGGTTTGATGAAAGTGCTGTTTCTTTGGTAATCAAAGGTGCATTTCCAGTAAAAAAACTTTTAATAGCCTCAAAACGCCAAACTATTTCAGTTAAAGATTTACTTAATAATGTTGAAGGGGCTTTTTTATAAAATCGGAGTGCTACTTTCTCAAAAAAATCTTTATAGATAATTTGTCCAGCACTTAAAATAAATCTTTCGTTCGAAATATCGGAAGTCGTTAATTTATAAATACATGCTGCAACGTCTTCAACATCTACATAATTTAGGTTGCCTTCTGGGTAAAATTTATGTTCATCATAAACATATTTCAAAAGCTGTGTACTGCTCTTGTTCCAATCAGCTTCTCCCAAAATTAACGATGGATTTACAATAACAGAATCAAGCCCTTCTGATTGCCCACGCCATACCTCCATTTCAGCTAAGTACTTGGTTTTAGCGTAATTAGAATTTAATGCATCCTCTTTCCACGTAGCTTTTTCATTGATTTTTATAGTATGATTTAGTGTTTTTTCATTCGGAATTTTACGTCCTAAAGCGGCTACTGAACTGACAAAACAGAGTTTCTTTATATTTTTTTCTAAACAAAGATTGACTACATTTATCGTTCCTTCCACATTGGTTTTAAACATCCTCTTACGGTCTTTTGGAGCAAATGATACGATAGCGGCAGCATGAACAACGTAATCCACATTTTCGATTGATTTTTCCAAGGCTAAAATATCCAAAACGTCTCCTTCGTACCAAACTATCTGATTCTCAATATCCTTCAATAATGACAAATCGCTATTGTCTCTTTTTAAACCTGTAACTTGAAAGCCTGATTTCAAAAAATGTCGTGCCGTAAAACTGCCTACTAATCCAGTGATACCTGTTATTAGAATTTTTTTTTCTTCTGTGATTTCGTTCATTTTTACTTCAAAACATTGACCTATCTTTGTGGTTACAAAGGTAAATCACAATCAACGAAAAACACGTGATAAAGAAAGCAATTATTGATTTAGGTACGAATACATTTCAGTTATTAATCGTAGAACAAGACGGTGTGAATTATAAAACGATTCATGAAGATAGTTATGCTGCTAAGATTGGAAAAGGAGGTATTTCATTAGGAATTATTACCGAGGAAGGAATTCAACGAGGTATTAGAGGCTTACAATATTTTCAGCAAGTGTTAGAAAAAGAAGGAATTACAAGCGAAAATATTTTAGCGACTGCCACAAGTGCCGTCAGAAATGCTAAGAATGGAGATGAATTTTGTCAAAGAATTTTAAGCGAAACTGGTATCAAAATTCAGGTAATTTATGGAGAAGAGGAAGCAACTTTGATTTATGAAGGAGTGAAATTGGGCATGGATATTGGGCTTGAACCTTCGATGATTATGGACATAGGTGGCGGTTCAGTTGAGTTTATTATTTGTGATAAAAATCGTATTATGTACAAACGAAGTTTTGAAATAGGTGGGCAGCGATTGATTGACAAATTTATGACTACCGACCCCATTTCACCCCGTTCAGTTGGAGCATTAAAAGATTATTTGGAAGAAGAATTATTGCCACTTACAAATGCTGTGCATCAATACGCTCCTGTGTGTATTATTGGTTCGGCAGGGTCATTTGAAACGTTGATAGATTTATTTTATATGAAAACCCAAGGACATTTACCACCGCTCGAACAGTCTTATTTTGAATTACCAACCTCAGAATTTTATGATTCTTTTTTGAAATTAGTTTCTAAAAATCATGACGAAAGAATGGCTTTGGCGGGTATGATTGAGCTTAGAGTGGATATGATTGTGGTGGGGGTTTGTTTAATTGATTTTGTGTTAAAACGCTTTGGTATTCAGCAAATTAAGGTTTCTAATTATGCTTTGAAAGAAGGTATTTTGAGCAAAATTTTAAAGGAGAATATATAATCGGAAAGAGGAGAGCAAGAGTACTGAATTATAAAATTTTTAAAAACTACTTTGATTAAATTTTTATAACTACATTATCTCCTTTCTTAATTGAATGAACCGCTTAATAATTTTCATAAAATATCATTATTTTTTGATTTATGAATTTAGATTATACCGATAAAAACGCTTAATTTTGAAAAATAAAATATAACTATTTCAAGAAAGTAAAAATCAAATAATATATGAAAATAGCGGTAATCGGAACGGGATATGTGGGTTTAGTAACAGGTACTTGTTTTGCCGAAACGGGTAACCAAGTAATTTGCGTTGATATTGACGCAAAAAAAATAGAAAAAATGAAAAGCGGGATCATTCCAATCTATGAGCCTGGATTAGAAGAATTATTCCTCCGTAATTCCAATGAAGGAAGGTTAAAATTTACTACTTCACTTTCGGAAGGAATCAAAGATGCTCAAGTAATCTTTCTGGCCTTGCCAACACCTCCTGGAGCTGACGGTTCGGCAGATTTAAAATATATCCTAAAAGTTGCCGATGATTTAGGTCCACTCTTAGAAAACTACGCCGTTATAATTGATAAAAGTACGGTTCCTGTGGGAACAGCCGAAAAAGTTCATGCAGCGATTGTGAAAAATGCAAAAGTTGAGTTTGATGTAGTATCAAACCCTGAGTTCTTGCGTGAAGGCGTTGCTGTGGAAGATTTTATGAAGCCTGATCGTGTGGTGATTGGTACAAAATCCGAAAAGGCGAAGGCTATGATGACTAAATTGTACGCTCCGTTGGTTCGTCAAGGTAATCCTGTGATTTTCATGGACGAACGTTCGGCTGAAATGACAAAATATGCGGCTAATGCGTTCTTAGCTACAAAAATTACTTTTATGAATGAGATTGCTAACCTTTGCGAAAGAGTTGGAGCGAACGTTGATGATATCAGAAGAGGGATTGGAACGGATTCACGCATTGGTAAAAGATTTTTGTTTGCGGGTATTGGATACGGGGGAAGTTGTTTTCCCAAAGATGTGCAAGCATTAGAGAAAACTTCTAAAGATTACGACTACGATTTTAAGATTTTACAAGCCGTTATGGACGTAAATGAAGACCAAAAAACGAGATTAATTCCCATGATTAATGAGTATTTTGGTGGAGATTTGAAAGGAAAAACTTTTGCCATGTGGGGCTTGGCATTCAAACCTTATACCGACGATATTCGTGAAGCACCTGCTTTATACAACATTGATGCTTTGTTGGCGGCGGGAGCAAATGTCAAAGCTTATGATCCAGAAGCCATGCCAAATGTACGAGAATTGGTGGGAGATAAAATTACTTACACTGATAGTCCTTACGAAGCACTGAAAGATGCGGATGCTTTAGTAATCATGACTGAATGGCCACAATTCCGTACGCCTGAATTTGAAGTAATGAACAGCTTATTGAAAAATAAAGTGATTTTCGACGGACGTAACCTATACGAATTAGGGGAAATTGCAGAGAAAGGATATACTTATTACAGTATCGGAAGAGAAGTAATCAAATAATTTTGCATAAGTTTTATTTTTTTTAGAATACTCAATTTAAAAGCTAATTGCTTAATAGCTCACAGCAACAAGATGAAAAGAATATTAATTACTGGGGGAGCGGGTTTCTTAGGTTCTCACCTTTGCGATAGATTTATTAAGGAAGGCTTCCACGTTATTGCGATGGATAACCTCATTACGGGCGATTTGAAAAATATCGAACACTTGTTTAAACTACCAAATTTTGAATTTTATCATTGTGATGTTTCAAAGTTTATTCATGTGCCAGGAGAATTGGACTATATTCTTCATTTTGCCTCACCTGCCTCGCCGATTGACTATTTGAAAATTCCAATTCAGACTTTGAAAGTAGGTTCTTTGGGAATTCATAATTGCCTAGGTTTGGCTCGTGTGAAAAAAGCAAGGGTTTTAATTGCTTCAACTTCAGAAGTTTATGGCGACCCAACCGTTCATCCACAACCAGAAGAATATTGGGGAAATGTGAATCCAGTTGGTCCACGAGGAGTTTACGATGAAGCTAAACGTTTTCAAGAAGCCATGACAATGGCGTATCATACTTATCATGGATTGGAAACTCGTATCGTAAGAATTTTTAATACCTATGGTCCACGTATGCGTCTGAATGATGGACGTGTATTACCTGCATTTATTGGACAAGCCTTGCGTGGAGAAGATTTGACCATGTTTGGAGATGGTTCGCAAACTCGTGCCTTTTGTTACGTAGATGATTTAGTGGAAGGAATTTATCGTTTGTTGTTATCAGATTATGCTCAGCCTGTGAACATTGGAAATCCAGATGAAATTACGATTAAAGAATTTGGGGAAGAAATTATTAAATTGACGGGTACGAGTCAAAAATTAATTTCGTTGCCATTACCAACTGACGACCCAAAACAACGTAAACCTGATATTACTAAAGCAAAAGCTTTACTAGGTTGGACTCCAAAAGTATCAAGAGAAGAAGGTTTGAAAATAACTTACGAATATTTCAAATCGCTTCCGAAAGATGAATTATTCAAAATGGCTAATCACCGTGATTTTGAGAAAAAATAAAGCCTAAAAAAGACCTTAGCGTTAATTCTCTGAGGTCTTTTTAGTAAAAAATTCTATAAATTTATGCTCTTTATTTTGTTATAAAATCGCCAACTTAAAAGTGTTGCTGAAGCGAAAAGGGATAACGTTAATCCAATCCAAATACCAATGTGTTTTAAATCATAATGGAAACCCAAAATATAACTTATCGGTAAACCAACGCCCCAATAGGCAAAAACAGTAATCAACGTTGGAACATTCACGTCCTGTATTCCCCTCAAAATTCCTAAACTAACGGTTTGAACGCCATCAAATAATTGAAAAAAGCCACCCCAAATAATCAATTGGGCCGCCAAAATTATTACCCGTTCGTCTCTGACATAACTAGCAAATTCAACGTTAAAAATTAGCAAAAATACCGTGCAAATTCCCATAAATAGTAGTCCTAAAACTAATGCCGTTGTTCCCGCCCTGAAAATTGCAGTCCGACTTCTCTCACCCAATCCAGCCCCAACACGAATTCCGCCCGCTGCTGCAATTCCCGTGGCCGCCATGTAGGTTAATGATACATAACCAATCGCAATTTGGTGAGCTGCTTTGTGTTCAATACTTATCCAACCCATCATTACAACCGCACCATAAAAAGCTGCAATTTCGGAAAAACCTTGAAAGCCACTTGGAATGCCTATTTTTAGAATCTTATTTACTAATCTGCCCAAATAAGCAATTGGTGTTTTGTCGTGTAAATATTGCTTAAAAGTATCAGTACGAAAAGTAAAGTAAGCCAATGCTAAAGCCATATAAATTCTGGAAATTAGCGTAGCAACTCCAGTTCCATTCAGTCCCCAATTTGGGAAAAACCAAATTCCATTGAGGAAACAATAATTTAATATTACGTTCATTATCAAAGCAGACAACGTTATTTTCATGGATAATTGTGCGTATCCTAACCCGTCAGTAAAACTTTTAATAGCGAAAAATACAAAAGATGGAATCGTAGAAAGAGTCATTAACCAAAGGTATTCTTGGGTAAGTGTTTTAATTTCAGCGGGTTGTCTTAAAATTTCTATGTTAAGACCTATTGCTACAATAATTGAGCAACAAACAACACTCATTAACACCGATACTAAAATATTTGCTTTCAACAAACGATGGCACTCCGCATAATTATTTTCGGCTTTTGCTTTTGAAATCATGGGAGAAACAATTTGTAAGCATATATAGCCAATAATGGCAATATTAATTAATATTCCGTTGGCATCGGCGGAGGCAGCGAGGGCTTGGACTGAACCTTTATCCATTCGCCCAACTTGCACGGTGTCGACAAAACCCATGAGCATAATTCCTAATTGACCGGCAATAATGGGTAGTGCTAACTGATAAGTGGCTATAATGTCAGGTTTGTAATTTTGTAATAATTTTTTCAAAGGATTGTTTTGTTAGTGATATTTCCAGAATAGAAATTAATAGGCAAATTTAAGAAGATGGATTTGATTTTACTCATATTTAAAAATTAAGCATAAATTTTTAGAAATAGAATTAAAACAAAAAGAGGCAAATAGCTTCTCTGCTATTTGCCTCTTTTTGTTTAGAATGCAAGAATTAATTATCCGTTTTTTCTTCCACTTTTTTAGCTGTTCTGTTAACGCTACGTTTCATCTTACGTCCAACTTCTTTAGTTTTATATGCCGCTTTTTTACTTGCATCACCCACATCATGTGCGGCTTCTTTTGTTTCTTGACCTACTTTTTTCCCAGCTCTTTTAGTAGCACGAGTAGCGTTTTTGGCTGCTTGTTTAGTTTTGTCAACGCCTTTGTCTAGTCTTTGTCCTGCCGTTTGTCCGAAAGAAATAGCCGAAATTGTAAGTAAAAATGCGATTGTTAAAATGCTCTTTTTCATGTTTTTTGTATTACTTGGTTTCAAGTAATTGATAAAATAATATGCCAAAGAAATTTTATGTAAAATTGGGGTATAATCACCTCATCTAAAAAATTGGTTAAATTGTTTTACACACACTTTTTTGAATTAAATATTTTTACCAATTTGAAGGATTAATTTTAAAAAATATTGATAATTTGTTGAAAACATTTCAATAAAATAATTCAATAAAATGAAACATCTTTGAAGGCTTTAATAAAAATGCTATTTTTAAAAATCAAATCTTAAAAAAGTATAACATTTAAGCACTATTATTTCTAAAAATCATGGAATTGTGAAATTTCTTCCATAATTTTGCACCCGAAAATAGTATGTTTTAGTAATGAATAGATTAGTATCAAGCATTTTTTTTCTAATCTCTAACGCCTAATCTCTTTATTTTCACTGAACAAAAATCACAAAAAAACTTATAAATAATGGCATCAGTCAGACCAGATGAAGTATCAGCAATTTTGAGAGAACAACTCTCAGGAGCCAAGTCAGAAGCTGAACTTCAAGAAGTAGGTACCGTATTGCAAATCGGTGATGGTGTAGCCCGTATTTACGGACTAACGAAAGTACAAGCAGGTGAATTAGTCGTTTTTGAAAACGGTTTGAAAGCTCTTGTTTTGAACCTCGAAGAAGATAACGTCGGAGCAGTATTATTAGGAGACGCATCAGGCATCAAAGAAGGTGATACCGTAAAACGTACCGATGAAATCGCATCAATTAAAGTTGGTGATGGTATTTGTGGACGTGTGGTGAACACACTCGGAGAGCCAGTTGATGGTAATGGTCCAATCACAGGAGATTTATACGAAATGCCTTTGGAACGTAAAGCTCCAGGTGTAATTTTCCGTCAGCCAGTAACTGAACCTCTACAAACAGGTATTAAGGCAATTGATGCCATGATTCCAGTGGGTCGTGGACAACGTGAATTGGTTATTGGTGATCGTCAGACTGGTAAAACTACCGTTTGTATTGATACAATTATCAACCAAAAAGAATATTTTGATGCAGGTAATCCTGTGTATTGTATATATGTAGCTTGTGGACAAAAGTCTTCAACTATTAAGCAAATTGAGCAAACGCTTCGTAAGGCGGGTGCAATGGATTATACAGTAATTGTGGCGGCAGGTTCATCTGAACCAGCAGCTATGCAATTCTATGCTCCATTTACAGGTGCTGCTATCGGTGAATTTTTTCGTGATACAGGTCGCCCTGCTTTAATTATTTATGACGATTTATCGAAACAAGCGGTTTCATACCGTGAAGTTTCTCTTTTACTTCGTCGTCCTCCAGGACGTGAAGCATATCCAGGAGACGTTTTCTATCTTCACAGTCGTTTATTAGAACGTGCTGCAAAGATTAACTCTTCAGATGAGATTGCTAGAAACATGAATGATCTCCCAGATTCTATTAAGCATTTGGTAAAAGGTGGTGGTTCATTGACGGCTCTTCCAATCATTGAAACCCAAGCTGGTGACGTTTCTGCTTATATCCCTACAAACGTAATCTCAATTACGGATGGTCAGATTTTCTTAGAAACCAACCTTTTCAACGCAGGTATTCGTCCAGCCATCAACGTGGGTATTTCGGTATCTCGTGTGGGTGGTAATGCACAAATCAAGTCGATGAAAAAAGTAGCAGGTACTTTAAAATTGGATCAAGCACAGTTCCGTGAGTTGGAAGCCTTTGCGAAATTTGGTTCAGATCTTGATGCTTCTACTAAATTAACGATTGAACGTGGTAAGCGTAATCTTGAAATGTTGAAGCAACCAAATGGTGCTCCACAAAGAGTAGAAGAACAAGTTGCGATGATTTTTCTTTCGACTAAAGGTCTTTTGGATAATGTGGCAGTAAGTAAAGTTCGTGCTTTCGAGAAAGATTTTGTAAACGTGATGAACGCAACGCAAAAATCAACTATGGAAGCCTTGAAAGCAGGTAAATTTGATGATTCTTTGACGGACGTTTTAACGAAAGTATCGAAAGAAGTAGCTCCAAAATATGCTTAATTAAGGTTTAAAGTTTAAAGTTTAAAGTTTAGAGTAGGAGAGTTGGTGAGTTCAGCGTTATGAATTTGAAGTTTATATTTTTTTAACTTTAAATTCATAACGCTGAACTCATAACGCTGAACTCATAACTCCAAAAATATGCCTTCATTAAAAGAAGTCCGAAACCGAATTGTATCGGTAAATTCCACTCAACAAATAACCAAAGCCATGAAAATGGTTTCGGCAGCCAAACTTCGCCGTGCTACGGAAGCTATCACACAGATGCGTCCGTACTCCAAAAAGTTGACTGAAATGATAGCGACTGTATCCTCGAATGCGGATGGTTCAGATGAGAATCCTTACACAGTTGTGCGTGACATCAAAAAAGTTTTGGTGATTGCAGTAACCTCTGACCGTGGTTTGTGTGGTGCTTTTAACGCAAACGTGGGTAAAACAGTCATAAACCTTATCAATGAAAAGTATGCTTCTCAACAAGCTTCTGGTAATGTTGAAGTTATGGCCATTGGAAAGAAAGGCAGTGAATACCTAACTCGTCGTGGATACATTGTAACGAATCAATTTGCAGGTATTTATGCTCGTTTAAGTTTTGCAGCCGTGCGTGAAGCTGCTGAAGAAGCTATGAAAGGTTTTGAAAATGGTAAATATGACGTTGTAGAAGTGGTTTATAATCAGTTCAAAAACGTAGCTACCCAAGTTCTAACAACCGAGCAACTTTTGCCAATGGTTGAAAAGAAAAGCGACTTATTAAAGCCTTCGGTTGTTGATTACATCTTTGAACCATCGGAGGAAGAAATTATCACTGAGTTAATGCCAAAAGCCTTGAAATTGCAAGTGTACAAAGCTGTTTTGGAATCTAATGCTTCAGAGCATGGAGCCAGAATGACAGCCATGGACAAAGCAACTGATAATGCTGGTGAATTGATAAAAGAATTAAAATTACAATATAATCGTTCACGTCAGGCGGCAATCACGAAAGAGATTCTCGAAATCGTGGGTGGTGCAGAGGCGTTAGCCGCCGCATAATTTTAGTAGAAATTTTCTGTTAAAAAGGCTTTTCGATTTCTCGAAAAGTCTTTTTAATTTTATTGTAAAAGTGAAAATAAGGTACACAAATTACCTTATCGATGCTTGTATATTTTAGGTATTCGTAATTTAAGGAATTTCTCTGTCTAGAAAACTTAAATTTCAATACGCAATGAGCGTATAGATAACGCTCATGTTGTAATTTGCGGAAGGAATTAACACAGATAGTCCCTGAATTTCATATTGAATAGGAATATTTACATGATTTTTTGTGCCTGCAAAAAATAGTTGCCCCAAGTTGCTAACTTGTTGATACGGAGTTGCCCCAACAGGCAGTATTGAACTCCCCAATTCCGCCACACCATCACCCGTTTTATGAACCCATAAAATAAGAGAAGTATTCCAAAATGAATCTTGCTTATGGACATCTACTCGCCAACTTGTATTGGTAATCGGAACTGATATATCCAATAAGGTCTGATTTAATGAACTCGTGAGCGTTGTGTTATAGTCATTTCCTGCTTCCGAAATTGAGCTTGAAGGCACTGAAATAGACCAAGACCCCATTATATTGAGAGATTGAGATTTTACCGAAAAAGCCGACAACAGGATGAGTAGTGGTATTATAAAGTTTCTCATTCCTCAATTATCCGTTAAAGTGAAAATGACTGTATGAAAATTACTCCCACTTATTAGTAAACTATAATTATTAATAATGAGTGAGAATTTTAGTTTATATCCATTATTGATACCATCTCCTGTAAATGCTCCACCAATATTATCAATGATTCTGACTGGTGAGTTAGATAAAATAACGGAAGGTACACTATTGCCCAAAACTCCCGAACCCGCTCCCGTAAAACTGGAAGTCTCTAAAATAATTCCGTAACCAGATGATAAACTTCCCGAAGTAATTTGAGCTGATACGTATCTGCTTGAACCCAAAGGAAGAGCAGAAGTAAAATTTAACCATGTTATGTCACTACTTTCACTATTTTGTATGGCTTTTCCAGCTTCAGAAGGTTTGTTAAATTTTAATTTAATCATCCCTCCTTTGGGTTCTATATCTAATAGAGCAATCGAAGGTAAAGTGACTCCAATATTAGCACTGACTTGTGAAAAACTTAACTGATGGTATCCACAAAAAAATACAAAAAATAAATATCTCATCTTCTTATCAGGTTCAACGCATTTAAAAGTACAATAAAACTGCTTGGAAAAATACAAATTGAGCTTATTTTGGATAATGAAAAAAGATTCAATTTAAGATAAAACCTAAAAATGAAGTATTTATGTTAACATAAACCTAAAACCA
>JANXRS010000098.1 GCA_025356745.1 Arcicella sp. | reverse complement strand
CTAAAACCAGATTCAAATTTTCATCAATTTATTATTTCTGGCAAAATTACAGTTATAAAATTGTACTATTCATTGATTTTAAACTCAAAATTGCATTTTTAAATGCGTTCAACCTGAACGATATTCAATATTCAAATAATTTAAAATCAATTACTTATTTAATTTTAAATTATTATTAATCTTTATCAACTAACCATGCTCACTTGTCAAAAATCACTTTTCAGCCTCGAAGAAGGCGTTCATTATATTAATTGTGCCACAATGTCCCCTAATCTAAAATCTGTGGAACAGGCTGGTTTTGAGGGTATTATCCGTAAATCAAATCCTCAGAAAATTACGCAAGAAACCTTTTTTGAAACGACTATTCCCGTTCAGAAAGCCTTCGCTAAACTGATAAATTGTAACGATTTTGAACGTATTGCGATGATTCCCTCAACTTCCTATGGTATGGCAATTGTTGCGAGAAATTTAGGATTTAAACCTAATTTAAAATCAGGGCAAGAAATTTTAATGGTTCACGAAGAATTCCCTTCGGATGTTTATGCTTGGGAGGAAATTTGTATGGAAAAAGGGTTGAAAATAAAGACTATCCTCCCTCCTACTAAACTCGAAAATAGGGGTAAAATTTGGAATGAAACCCTCATCAATTCCATTAATGCCAATACTTGTTTAGTGGTGATTTCGCCAACGCATTGGGCAGATGGAACTCGCTTTGATTTAGAATCAATTGGTCGGCAATGTAGATTATACGGAGCATTATTTATCATCGATGGAGCTCAATCTACTGGAGCATTACCCATTGACATTCAGATATTTAGACCCGATGCTATTATAAATGCAGGCTATAAATGGTTACTTGGTCCTTACTCGGCGGCAGTTGCTTATTTTGGCGAATATTTTGATACGGGTACATCCATTGAACGCAATTGGATTAATCGGGTTGGGTCGGAAGAATTCAGAAATTTGGTGAATTATCAAAACCATTATCGTGCCAAAGCTGACCGTTATAATGTAGGAGAAAGAAGTAATTTTATATTGAATCCCATGCTTGAAACTTCTCTTAATCAACTCTTTGATTGGGGCGTTGAAAATATTCAGAATTACTGCAAAAATTTATTGGAGGAACCTCTAAAAACTTTACAGTCAAAAGGATATTGGGTTGAAGATGAAGCCTTCAGAACGCATCATTTGGTTGGTTTACGAATCCCAACGAAAGCAGATATCAACAAAATTCAAGCGGAGTTAAAACGTAGAAATGTAGTTGTTTCCTTCCGTGGTGAAGTTATCAGAATTTCTCCACATCTCTATAATGACCAGACAGACATTGATTTGTTAGTGGAAGCACTTTTGATAACTAATTATTAACATAAAAATGCTGATTAGAAGCTATACTTTCTAATCAGCATTTTTATCGATTAACTACAAATTTACACTAATTATTTAGGCATTAACACGGTATCAATTACGTGGATAACACCATTACTCTGATTCACGTTTGCGATTGTCACTTTAGATGTTCCACCTTTCTCATCAGTAAGTATTACACTTTTACCTTTCAAAGATGCTGTCAAAGTTCCACCTTGAACTGTTTTCATGGTAGCTTTTCCGTTACCAGCCTTAATTTTGGCGATAATATCAGCCGCACTCAATTTCCCAGCTACAACATGATACGTAAGAATAGTGGTAAGCATACCCTTATTTTCTGGTTTCACTAATGTTTCCACCGTTCCAGCAGGCAATTTATCGAATGCTTGGTTGGTTGGAGCGAAAACTGTGAATGGACCTGCACTCGAAAGTGTTTCAACTAAATCTGCTGCTTTCACTGCGGCCACCAATGTCGTATGGTCTTTTGAATTTACTGCATTTTCAATAATGTTTTTTGTTGGATACATAGCTGCACCACCCACCATTACTGTTTTTTGTGCAAACGAAGTTGCTGATGCAAAAGCTAAAGCTAATACTAATGCTAATTTTTTCATTGTTAATTAATTGCGGAATGCCGCATCGTTTTGTTAAAAAATAATTGATGAAATCTAATTACACTAACTAACGATAAATCAAATTGTTTGGATTTTATTTTAAAAAAAACGTTTGTTGATTATACCTTGAAATTAAATTCAAATCCTTCAATTAAATAGATGTGAGGTTTTAGTTTATTAAGGATTAACATTTACAATCTCTTGGTATTCAAACAACTAAGTGAAAATTAACCGGTAAGCTAAACTCAAAAGAAGCTAAAAAACTAAAAGTATTCAAACAACTAAGTGAAAATTAACCATAAAGTAATTTTTAGTAAGTACTTTATAGATGGGAATTCATCAAAATATGGGAATTATGTAATTAATATTTTTAATTGTGTAAGTACTTGACAGTTAATACTCTGACCTTTACACAGGATGTTTCTGAATTAGCCAAAGAATTGAAAATTATATACCTCTATTATTCAAACCTAAAAACGCTCAATGAAATTATACATAAAATATATGGTTAGCAATCGTTGTAAAATGGTGGTGAAAGAAGCGTTGAAAGACTTGGGATTACATTTTGTTATGGTTGATTTGGGAGAAGTAGAAATTATGGAAAGAATTACGGAGCAACAACGTGATACGCTAAAAGATACGCTTTTCAATGCAGGACTCGAATTAATGGATGATAAAAGATCCATCTTAATTGAAAAAATAAAGAATACAATTATCGAAATAGTCCATCATTCGGAAGAAATGATAAAAGTAAGTTTCTCTGTTTACCTAAGTGAAAAGTTACATCATGATTATACATACATGGCAAACCTTTTTTCGGAATTTCAAGGAACGACTATTGAGCAATTTATTATCTTGCATAAAGTTGAAAAAATAAAAGAATTGCTGATTTATGGAGAACTAAATATTACAGAAATTGCCTACAAAATGAATTATAGTAGTAATGCTCACTTATCCAGTCAATTCAAGAAAGTTACAGGCTTAACTCTTTACTACTGGACATACAGGAGTTTTCCCTGATCAGCATTTTTAAAAATGTCGTTTAATAAGCCAATGAATCTTTTCAAGGACCAAATTTTAGCTTTGATGATTGAAATCCCTTGCC
>JANXRS010000208.1 GCA_025356745.1 Arcicella sp. | reverse complement strand
AACATATCACCTCCTGAGCCAGACATTTCGTTAATTAACATTACTTTCGGACCCCAAATACCTGCATTTGGAGCTGTGAAAGGCTGTTTATCAGCGACAGGATTATTAAAATATCCCATCAAATCTCTTGATAATAAATCTACAATATAGTCGGCAATTGAACCTCCACTATTAAATCGTTCATCAATGATGGCTCCTTTTTTATGCTTTTGGGCAAAATAATATCGATTGAAATTTGTATAACCTCCTTGTGCTGTATTAGGTAACCATACATACGCCAATTGTCCATTCGATAGTTTATCCACCATTCTACGATTGCCTTCAATCCAGTCATATTGTCGAAGTTGAACTTCACTTTTTACGGGTATAACCACTACGTCTTTTGCACTATCGAGCGTTGGTACACTATTGACGGTAATTGAAGTCTGTTTATCAGCAGTTTGGTCGAAAAGTGAGTACAAATTTGTGGAAGCATCTAAAGGTATCCCATTAACGGCCAACAAATAATCACCCACTTTTACTTTCAAACCTGGAACACTCAAAGGGGCTTTAATGGTCGGATTCCAACTTTCACCCGTATAAATTTTCTTGATTCGGTATTTGTTGTTTTCAATAGCGAAATCTGCCCCCAACAAACCAATTGGCACTTTATTTATTTCAGGAAAGTCTCCTCCACCCACAAAAGAATGTCCGATTGAGGTTTCACCGCCAAAAATATCCAACACATAATTCAAATCTGAACGATGTTTTACGTGGTCAATCCATGGAGAATACGTTTTATATGCCCAATCCAAATCCAACCCGTGGACATTTTTTACGTAAAAATAATCTCTTTGGTATCTCCACGCCTCTCTGAAAATCTGTTTCCATTCTGCAATTGGGTCAATTTTAACTTGAATACTACTCGTATTAATGGTTTCTTCTGTTGAATTCGGTTTTCCACCAGCATCAGAAATCACTATTTGTGAATTCGATGTAACATAGACTAATTTACTTTTATTGGCTGAAACATTAAAAAATAATACATCGTCTGTGATACTTTCTATTTTCTTTTTTTCTAAAGTAAAACGGTTAAGAGTCATTTTATTAGACTCTACTTTATCTTCTGAATAAAAGATAACGCCCTCTTTCCCAGCCTTTAATGAAACATAATTCCTTTCAGGAATCGGTAAGGCAATCATCCTATTTTGAATATCTTCAAAGTCTATTTTAACGGGCTTTACCTTCTCGATTTTATCTTTTTCTGATTTTACTTCCCCTTCCTTTCCTTTTTTCTTTGAATCAATTTTTGCAACAAAATCCTTCTTTACAGTATCTTGTTTGACGGTTTCGTCATCACTTTCGGGAGTTAATGGCGATGGTGTATCTTTTGATAAAACAGCCATATAAATTGCCCTTGTGATATTGTGTTCGTAGGAAGACATATCCAACCAGCCAACATTCATTCCGTAATTGGTGCTTGACATGAAATAGATATATTTTCCACTGGCATCCCAAGCTGGATTATTACAATCAGACATTCCATCGGTGATTTGGAAGGATTTTGCTTGTTCCATCGAATACACGAAAATGGCGGCAAATTCGCTGGTCAATCGTTTGGCATAACTAATCCATTTGGAGTCGGGAGCCCATTCTGGATAAATAACTCTATTGGGTGGAACAAATCCTTCATTATCTACTTTCTTAACATTGCCAGAACTTATCTCAACGACCCACAAGGTTCTGTCGGCATCCGCAAAACTCAAATATTTAGCATCAGGCGACCAAACGGGTGTATAATAAAATGTGGGATTATTGAGTTTAATTTTCTTTTTTTCTTTCCCAAACTGATCTGATATAACTAATTGATATTCTCCACCCTCATCAGAAAACCAACTAATATATTTTCCATCTGGCGACCATGCGGCAGCTCTATCAGCTACACCTGGACTATTGGTTAAATTTCGTGAATCACCATTTTTAGCAGGAAGTGTTAGGATTTCACCCCGGGTAGAAATAACAACTCTTTTACCCGTTGGTGACAATGAAACAGCATCAATTTTTTTGTCAATTTTCACCCAATGAGGCCTTGTCCAAGGAAATTCCCCATTGATGCTAATCGTTAACTTTTCAGGTTTATCAGTTCTCGCCTTGAGTTTGTACAAGTACCCTCCATTTTCAAAAATCAGCATTTCAGTGCTTCCTTCGAGATTTTTACAGTCAAATTCTTTAAAAAACGTAATTTGTTTCACCTGTTTCGTCTGTGTATTATATGCCCAAATGTTCATACCTAAATCACGGTCTGAAAGGAAATAAATTTGATCTTCAATCCAAACAGGATTAATATCTCTACTGTTTTCCCAAGGCATTTTTTCAACTGTAGAAGTTTTGAAGTCAATGATGCGAAGAGGTGAATTTTGCCCTCCACGATAATTTCTAAATTCAGATTCCCAAGGAACTATTTCTTCATAAACAAAGTGTTTATCATCGGGAGAAAATTTTCCATCTGCCACCCGTGGAATAGCAAATTGTGTAGGCATTCCCCCTTTTGTTGAAACCGTCCATAATTGATCAGCTTGAGGAGTTGGTACACGTACACGTCCTGATGCAAAGAGAACATTTAAGCCATCTGAAGTCCAACCTCTTACCAAATCTGCTTCAGGGTGCCACGTTAGTCTTTTGGGTTCTCCTCCTTCAATTGGCACAATGAAAACATCAATATTTCCATCGTATTCACCTGTGAAAGCAAGAGTTTTGCCATCGGGCGAAAAGTGCGGTTGGGATTCAACACCAGCGTAAGTCGTAATACGTTTTACTTGCGAACCATCTTGATTTGCCAACCAAATATCTCCCCCATACACGAAGGCGATATGCGTTGCACTAATGGCAGGATTCCTTAGTAGTCGAGTCTCTTGAGCTTTGATTTGACTACTAAAAAATAGCAAAAGGAGAAAAATTGGTAAATATTTGCGTGGGAGAAAAAATTTCATTTTGATGAGTGTTTAAGGTAATGTTTTTGTCAAAATTAGCAATAAATATTAAAAAACCGAATTTAGGAAAATTCGGAGTTATATTAATAGTAAAAACAATGATAGAAAGTTTGTTTTAACAACCGTATGTAAATATTAACAAATGCTATATAAATACAAAACCGTCACAGGAATAAGCCTGAGACGGTTTTGGTATATAAATAATAGCAAGGAGTAATATTGTTTTGAAATTACTTAATCGTAAAATTACCCGTTCCAATTTTGAAACCTTCCGAGTATAATTCTACTGTGTAAGCACCTGGACGATAAGTTGATCCACGTGAATAAAGCATTTCCACATTTTGGTCGTTGTTTGTGTAAGAAACAGTTCCTTTAGTTGTATAGGCCATTTCTTTTCCATCATAATTAAATACTGATGAACCCGTTGCAGAATCAGTAATTACCGCTCCGTCAGCATCCATAATACGAACCATAATATCTTTATTTTCTTGTTCCGTAATCGCATTTGTTGGCAAAGTGAAAGCCAATTTCAATTGATCAACTTTTTTAGCACTATATTTTCCACCGTCTTTTACTTTACCCTTTGAAGTAACCGCATATACTTGAAGATTTGCTGCTTTCAATTGAGCTCCAGTTCTTACTTTCTTAGTCAATTCTTCATTTTTAGTCGTATAATCAGCAACAGTTTGATTTAACTTATCTTTATCCGTTTTCAAACCAGTATTCTCATCAACAAAAGTTTGTTTCTCTTGAACCAATACTTCTTTTTCTTTTGATAACGTAACTGTTTGAGCCGTTAAATTCTCATTATCAGTTTTCAATTGAGCAATAACGTTGTCTTTTTCAGTCAGTAAGGCTACGTAATCTGCAATTTTAGCATCATACTGTTTCATACTGAAAAATTTAGCATTCTTTAATGACTTCTTATCTTTCTCCAATTGTGTTCTAGCAGCTACTAATTCATCTACTCGCCCACCTAAAGAAGTAATTTCTGCAATTTTGGCATCCAATTGTGTTGCAACTGAATCTAAACGAGATTTCGTTGACGCCAACTGCTCAACTTTTTGATTGATTACTTGCTCTTGATTAGTATTTGATTTCTTAGAATCATAAAGTAAATATCCTAAAAAACCAATAAACAACATTGTTATAGCTAATGCTGCTTTCAATATACCGTTACCATTGTTGTTGTTATTCTGTGTCGTTTCCATTTTTATTTATTTTGGGTTTTAAAATTAATGAATTATTTAGGTAAGCTGTGCTTACAAATATTGTCTTTTATTTTAATTATGGTATAAAATTAACGGGTTATCTACACATTTCATATAGCATCACACACAAAGGGTTTAAGAAAATATAATTTATAAATTATAAATACCTATTAATCAACTACTTACAAAAAAACTTTGTCTCTCTATCACCATATCATGTGAGTAAAAAAAGCAAAATAAGGATGATAAATATCTCAGTTATTATATTTCATCCTTACTAAAAGAACTAATGTATGATTTTAAAAACAATATTGTACTACAATGGTTTATAGTAGAAAATAATTATTACATAAATTGCTCCATAAGACATGATAAACCTCCCATCCAATATTAGTTGTGATACCTTCGTTAAGCTTCGTCCGGCAACTCCCATGTTAGTTGCTTACGAATTTATGAAAATTTCCAGAAACGACCTTAACGAATTTGCAAATTTGAAGGACTTTGCTGAGTTAAAAAATTGGAAGTTTGATTTGAATAAAATAAAGCGTTTTCTTCAAGGCCGTAAAAATACAATTGTCATTACCTGCGAAAATCAAAAAATTGAGTGGGTAAGTAAAGGATTTACCCGTATGACGGGATACGCTGCAAACGAGGCAATTGGACAATTTCCAAAATTTTTACAAGGTTCTGAAACAACATTAGAGGCAAAAACAGCCATAAGAAGTAAGCTAAGTGTAGAGGAAAAATATTCGGGGAAAATTATTAATTATAGAAAAAATGGAGAAAAATACCTCTGCAAGGTAGACATTTTACCTATTTACGATAATTATCATAGTTTAGTTAATTTTATTGCTTTTGAATATGAAATGATAATGTAAATAATAAAGGACAAATCAATTTAGGAAAATTTACCTAAAATTTATATTTTTGGTTTAGCAATGATTTTTATGGAGAATCATTACTAAACCAATTTTTTTTAACTTGCTTCAATCAAAATACTCGTCATAGAAAGTGAACCGCCCTACAGGATTCAAACAAAGCCTTCGGAAAACCACCGAAATCATTTATTTTCTTTGGGAAATTCATTGCCGTAACATACGTTCCACGGGTAAGCCAATGTGCCGAAACGACTAAAACTGCTTTGGGATTCGGTGAATGCTTTCCTAAATTTTCCCATTTTTCTGTAAAATTATTGGTTTCTATAGCATTCATCGGTGAGCCATGTCCAACAAAAAGTACTGGCATTCTTTCAGTCAAAGGCAATTTTGCTGTGAATAGAATTAAACGCTGAAATATTCATAGAATGTGTTGTTAAGGGCAATAGTGATACAGTTTTGATAAAACCTACTCTTTCCATGGGTTTGATTTACATAGTCAAGAAAAGAATGGGTTGCTCTTTTCAGTTTAGTTTTAAAACGGTTAATACTTCAGGTTAATTCCTAAAAATGAAACACTGATTTTCTACCTTCAAATTTTTAAACAAAATTGACGTATTTTTGTAGAATCTATATTTTATCCTTTGTGTAAATGCAAACCTTCCAAATTAAGAAAGTATCAACCGAAATCTCCGCCCAAATTCAACATAAAATTGACTTTAAAACTAAGCCTACAGGAGCGTTAGGAATGTTAGAAAAATTGGCTTTACAAGTTTCCCTTATTCAACAAACACTTTCCCCTGCTTTCCTAAACCCACATTTAGTCGTTTTTGCTGCCGACCATGGACTTGCTCGTGAGGGTGTAAGTAAATATCCCTCCGAAGTCACTTATCAAATGGTTTTGAACTTCGTTGCGGGCGAAGCGGCCATTAATGTGTTTTCAAGGCAACATGGCTTTACGCTGCAAGTGGTTGATGCGGGTGTAATAGGCGACTTCCCTCCTACACTACCCATTATTCATCAAAAGATTGCTCACGGCACAAAAAATTCGTTCCATGAATCCGCCATGACTTTATTGGAGGCTGAAAGTTGCATTGAAATGGGAGCAAAAATTGTACAGAATATTTTCGAGAAAGGTTGCAACATAATTGGTTTTGGCGAAATGGGAATTGGGAATACTTCTTCAGCAAGTCTATTGATGTCAAAAATTTGCAATTTTCCGCTCGTGGATTGCGTAGGTAGAGGTACAGGCCTAGACGATGAAGGATTGAAACATAAAATTTCTATTTTATCAAAAGTTCTAAACAAGCATCAAGGAGAACAATCGACGCTTCAAATATTGGCAAATTTGGGAGGATTTGAGATTGCTCAAATGGCTGGAGCAATGCTACAAGCTGCTCAAAATCAAATGATTATTTTAGTCGATGGATTCATTTCAACTTCTGCGTTCTTGGTGGCTCATGCTTTTGAGCCTAACATTTTAGAATATGCCATTTTCTGTCATCAGTCTGATGAAAATGGTCATAAACGAATGTTAGAATATTTGAATGTGGAGGCTATTTTGAAATTAAATCTTCGCTTGGGAGAAGGAACGGGATGTGCCTTGGCTTATCCGTTAATCAAATCTGCTATTAATTTTTTGAACGAAATGGCAAGTTTTGAGCGTGCAGGAATCAGTAATAAAGTGTACAATTAATCCATAATAATCTATGCAGCAACAATTCCATATTTTCTAAATGCTTTAATGTTTTATACCCGTATTCCTGTGCCTTCGTGGATGAAACACGATGCAGAAATGCTCAACAAAGCCACTATATATTTTCCTGTTATTGGCTGGATTGTGGCAGGAATTGCTGCCCTTGTTTTTTATATTTCATCTTTAGTTTTCAACAATCCAGAAATTTCTATCCTATTAACTGATGTTACGCAGACATAGCCTGCCCTTTAATATTTGTTAATTCTGCGTAAGCTGCTTTTAGGGCTTTGATATAAATTTTAGCCTTTAATTCAAAGTGATTAAGTTTTGTTTTTAGTTTGAGCTTTTCAAGTTTG
>JANXRS010000476.1 GCA_025356745.1 Arcicella sp. | reverse complement strand
AGGATTAGCTTTACTAAAACAAGGTAAAACTGCTCAAGAAGCTCTTGATATTTTATTATCGGATGATTCAGGTAAGGAAGTTCGTCAAGTGGGAATTGTGGATTCAAAAGGAAATGTAGCCAATTTTACGGGTAAAAATTGCGTTGATTTTGCGGGACAATTACAGGGGAAAAGTTTTGCTGTTCAGTCAAATATGATGCTAAATGATAAAGTGCCAATGGCAATGAAAACTGCCTTTGAAGCAAATTCAAAACTTCCTTTGGCAGAACGAGTTTTAGAAGCATTGAAAGCGGCTCAAAAAGTAGGTGGTGATATTAGAGGAAAGCAATCAGCGGCAATTTTGGTAGTAAAAGGAGAAGCAACGGGGAAGCCGTGGGACGAAAATCATTTAGTCGATTTACGGGTAGATGACAACGCTGCTCCTTTGGTAGAAATGGAAAGGTTATTGAAAACGCATCGTGCCTACGAACACATGAATGAAGGTGATTTGGCAACTGAAAAAAATGACATGAAATTGGCAATGCAGGAATACGAAGCCGCCATGAAAATGTTTCCCAAAAATTTAGAAATGCAATATTGGACGGCAATAACTTTGGCAAATAACAGAAATATTGAAAAGGCCATACTTATGTTAAAAACCATTTATGCCAAAGAACCTAACTGGAAAAAAATGACCAAAAGGTTGCCAAAAGCGGGGTTATTGACGGTGAAGGGGAAGGATTTGGAAGTGGTTTTGGGGGTGCGATAGAATGATTTGCAGTCGCTCGGTTCTTGCCGAGTGACGCTTATCATTAAGCTCTTTGGGCGTTGTTGGAATAGTAAATAAATTAATTTTAAAGCAAAAATGTCAGAATTAAGAAAAACATACGAGGGTGGTTTATTTTTTATGACACTAACGGTAGTCGGTTGGTTAGATGTATTTACTCGCCCAATTTATGTTAATGAAATTGTAAAAAGCCTACAATTTTGCCAAGAAAAAAAAGGTTTTGAGATATATGCTTATGTAATAATGACTAATCATATTCATCTTGTAGCTGCCAGAACAGAAGGCGAAATGTCGGATGTGCTAAGGGACTTTAAGAGTTTTACGGCAAAACAATTGTTGAATTTAATATTAGAAAATCCAAAAAAATCTCGTAAAGACTGGATGGAAATGGTCTTCAAATATCATGGTACTGCTACAAAGCAAAACGAAAAATATGCGTTTTGGCAAAAAACGAATCATCCGATTGCACTTTGGACACCAGCAGTTACACAGGAGAAAATTATTTACATTCATGAAAATCCCGTTCGGGCGGGTTATGTTTTGGAGCCTCATGAATGGTATTTGAGTAGTGCGTGTCCACGGAGTCCGATAAAAGTTATTTCTTTGTGAATAAATAAATATATGGTCATTAAGACAAACAACGCCCAGAGGGCTTAACGATAAGCGTCACTCGGCAAGAGCCGAGCGACTGCGGGGCTTAACGATAAGTGTCACTCGGCAAGAGCCGAGCGACTGCGGGGGCGAATTAAGATGATCAACAACTGCAAAAATTGTGGCATTAAACCACCAACACAATTATTTAAATAGTACAACATAAAAGAAGATAAATTTAGAGTCAGAATTTAGAATATACCTAAAATTCAGCAATATGGAAAAGACAATATTGAAGATAATGTCAAATCATGATTATAAATTAAATTTTCTAAAAAGAAGAGGAAAAGCAGATCACTACAGAAGATGAATGAAAGATTTATTCATACAATTGCCAAGAGTTTGTCATAATTTTTTAAGAGCTATATTCAAATTTTATATTTCATATGTATTTATTTTTAGGGGTAATAATAGTTTATACAACTGTATGCATAATATTAAATATCTCTAATAAAGATAAAAAGTCTGCTTTTCATGATTGGGAGAATCATAAGAAAAATAATTATTATAATTTTCAGTTAATTAAGAGGTATTTCGATATCAAAATGAAAACTCAAACATTTAGTGAAGATAGTATTTTAGATAAAACTGTTGATGATTTGGATTTAAATGATGTTTTTAAATCCATAGATAGAACGTTTTCCAAAATTGGACAACAATACCTCTATTTTAAATTAAGAACAAGAACAAGTATTGATGATTTAGTTGAATTTGATAAAATTATAGATTTATTCCACAAAAATCAACAGGTGCGTACTTTATGTCAGATGAACTTATTTAAATTAAATTCGGATAATTCTTATTATTTAGGAGATTTAATAGGTGATATCCAAGTTCGTAGACCTAAATATATTTGGATTATATATTTATTGTCATTCTTTTCAATTATCACTGTTATTTTATCTATTTTCAACATACAATTTTCAATATTTTTATTGCCAATTTTCATTATCAATGTTGCTTTTCATTATAAAAACAGGTTCAACGCATTTAAAAGTACAATAAAACTGCTTGGAAAAATACAAATTGAGCTTATTTTGGATAATGAAA
>JANXRS010000497.1 GCA_025356745.1 Arcicella sp. | reverse complement strand
TGAAAAAAAATGAAAGTATTTTGTAACCCCCCTCTAAAACAACTACTTACAAACTAAAAAAAAATGAAACGAAATACCAAAAATCACCACAAAAATCAATACAATCTAATACAAACAATTCATTCACCAAATAATACTATTAATTATGGCTTACCTTTTTGCTTGAATCTCATCAAAAATTACAATAAGGCTCATTTTATATACTTTGACAAAGGTAAACTTGTCAATCTATTCTCATTATGATACTCACATTCACAAAAAGTCTATTACAGAAAAGCCAAAGTTGTATAAGTTGGGAGGATATTATTACTGAATGACACACGTTACTTATCCTATGTGATTCTTTCTAACTAATAGTAAGAGATAGTGTGGGGTCGAATACAAATGAAAGGTGGAATTATAAGATGAAAGAGAATTCTCACGCCCTATTAAAGGATATGTATAGCTCATCCAACGTTCAGTATACAGTAATGTAGTATATATATGGTAATGTTACTGAAAATCGCAGTATACAAATGCAATGGGTGTCTATTATAAAGTATTAAGTAATAACATTATCAGTTATTAAAGTAAGATTAATTGCTCCACAATTCTTATAACTGCTGAAAGTCCAATAGCATCAACTTCTGAAAAATCATCTAATTTATTAGAATCAACATCAAGAACCAGGAATACTTCTCCATTTTTATCCAGAGCTGGCAAAACAATTTCAGACTTTGAAGCTGATGAACAAGCAATATGATTTGGAAAAGCCTCTACGTCTGGAACAATCACTACTTTTTTACTCGTATAACAATGTCCACAAACACCACGATTGAAATTAATACGAGTGCATGCTATTGAACCTTGAAATGGCCCTAGAACTAATTGATTTTCTTTTTTCACATAAAAACCTACCCAAAAGAAATCAAATGCTTCCTTGAGAGCAGCGGATATATTAGCCAGATTAGCCGTTAAGTCGCTTTCACCTTCTGTAAGTGCTTGAATTTGAGGAATTAAACTATCGTAAATTTCCTTGCGATTAGTTGTTGAAGGGATAAATAAACTCTCTGCCATAGTATTTAAACGATTACAGCTTGAAAATATCTTTTCATCCAAGACTCAGATGCTTTAATATTCCAGTTACTTTTAAATTCTTGAATATTGGATACTAAGTTATTGAAAATCAGGGTATCAGGCGTTAAAATTCCCTCGGTAACCAATAATTTTATTTTTGCTATTTCAGTAGTCTTCAACATTTCATGATAAATAAAACCTACAGAACGGTCGAAGAAATCCAAATTCATTTCTAAGCCTAATTCTTTTAACCAACGTGTAGAAGCATCAATGGAACACCCAGAAGCTTGATTTTGCATTTCATCCACCGTTATAATTACAAAACGATTATGCAACACTTGAACCGAACCTTCCAAATCCGCTCCATGAGCCGCCCAAGTGTTTATCTGGTTTTCAAGAATTTGTTGAATTGTGTTAACCTCTGAATTGGTAAGGTCTCTATTGGCCTGATACACCCACACACGGGCATAATCGGGCATTCTATTGAAGGGAATTAACATAAATTTTGCTGTTTATAGTTTTGCCAAGGTGTAGATTAAACGTGAAAATTAATTTGATAGTTTCAAAAGAGTATTTGAAACTATCAATTCCTGATAAGAATTATTTATACAACAAACCCGACACCAACCGTAGAGTTTGTTTGGTCGTCAATTAAAATAAATGCTCCATTGGCAGGATTATCTTCGTATTTATCAGCAAAAATTGGCTTCGCAGTTTTCAACGTAATTTCTCCAATTTCATTCAATTTTAGTTCTGAAATACCGTTTTCAATCGTATCTTGATTCACTACGTCAATTTTAGAATTCAAAGATACGATTTTAGCTTTCGAGTCATTGATACCGTGTTGAAGAATATAAGTTTTCCCCGAAACCAAGGGCTGAGAATCCATCCAGCAAATTCTAGCAGTAATTTCTTTTAATTGGCTTGGCTGATTGTGGGCTTTCACCAACATATTTCCACGAGAAACGTCCACGTCAGTTTCTAAGGTAATTACTACCGATTCTTTCGCTCCTGCGGTTTGCAATTGCGTTCCAAATTTTTCAATCGTAGCAATTTTAGACGTTTGTCCCGTTGGTAGAACCGTAATCTCTTCGCCAACTGAGAATGAACCCGAAGCAATTTTTCCTGCGTAACCTCTATAATCGTGGAATTCTTCTGTTTTCGGTCTAACGACAAACTGAACAGGAAAACGAGCAGGCTTTTTGATTTCGTCGAAAGAAGTCGATTCTAATTCTGCTAATAATGGTAAACCATTATACCAAGGCATTTCAGTTGCTTGAATCGAAATATTTTGTCCGTATAAAGATGACATTGGAATAAATGTAACTTCCTGTCCTTCGAAAGAAACTTTATCAGCAATGGCTTGAATATCGGCTTTAATAGCGTTAAACTTCTCTTCAGAATATCCCACTAAATCCATTTTGTTCACACACACAATTACTTTCGGAATGCGTAACATGGAAGCGAT
>JANXRS010000470.1 GCA_025356745.1 Arcicella sp. | reverse complement strand
CAAAAGTGTAAATTGAATTGTTTTAAAATCATCCTCGGCATGGGCATAAGCTAATCCATAGGCAACTTCGGGGTCGGTTTTGGCGAAAATATGAGGAACTCCCCATGAATCTCTGGCAATAGTCACATTCTCTGGATTTATTTGAGAATGAGCGAGTTGTGTGATAAAAATTAAAAGAAAAAGGAGGTATTTTGTTATTTTCATGGCATTTTTTAATTTAATTGTAAACAAAAAAGAGGCACGAAGCCTCTTTTTTGTTTACAATAACGATGCTAAATTCTATTTGTTTAACAATTCATCAAAAACGATTGAAATATAATATGATGAACCAATAGAAGCACTTCCGTAGGCTTGTACATAAGGATTGCCAAATAGATTAGTTCCACCCACTTTAATAATTGATTTTATGCTTGGTACTTTATAACTAAATTGAGCATCAAAATTATTAATAGCTGCTACTTCAGTATTCGTAAATAATGCTACTCCCGTGGTTGTAGGTACTGGGAAACTTGATTCCCAAGTAAACGCATCTTGATGACGATATGCTACATTATACCCCCAGTTGCTTCCAGAAATAAGACGTTTTCCAAAACTGAATTTATAAGTATATTTTGGAGAATTAAAACCAGCATAAGGTACTTCAGTACTTATTTTAAAATCACTCAATGTATTATTTGTGATGTTTGCTCCTACATTATAACCTTTTGCCAAGGCATATGTTAAGCCTAAACCCCATCCTGAAATTGTAATATTTTCGGTTGAGTTCGCTGGTCTTGAATAACCTTCACGAGTAGAAGCACTTCCTAAACCAGATTCTATTGGTAATCCTGGAGCTAAAGCTGCTGTTGGCACAACGATAGTTGTACCACCAAGGAAGTTTTTATAAATACTCATATAATAAGAAGCATCAACAAATAAACGTTTAGCTATTAAAGTTTTATAGCCAATTTCATAAGATTGAATTTTCTCTGGTAATAAAGCTTTTGCTTGATACTTTGGTAATGTTGCCAAAGCATAAGCAGGTACTACTTGGGTTGTGGTTTCTGTAATTTTTTGTGTAAGCGTAGCAGTTACATTATTACTAATGATTGTTTGTACTCCTGGGGACGCTAATGTTGCTGCCACACCTTGACTAATTGCCGCCGCCGCATTGGCAGCAGGAATTTGTCCAGCAGCAACTGCTGCATTAACTTGTGCCGTAACACCCGCTGTAACTTGTGCCGTAACTGCTGCTAAAACTCCTGCTTGAATCGCAGGTAATTGAGCTGTAACTGCTGCAGTTGCATACCCTTTAGCTTTTGCAAGAACATCAGCCGTAATATATTTGGCAGGATTTTTTGAGAAATCTTCTAATACATCACGAGTTATACCTGCTCCAAGATTGTATCTTGCATCAAATTCTGGAAGCCCTCCAATAAGTGTTCCAGAAGGAGTTCTTAAGTCAATGTACTGGTTTTGAGTGGTTGGAATACGGAAACCAGTTTGATAAGATAATCTAATATTGTGTTCTCCAAAAGTAGTTACTGCCGAAATACGTGGCGTAAACTGTCCGTCAAAATTTTGGTTTTTATCATATCTCAATGAACCTGATAATTTTACATGATTCCCAAATAATGATTTTGACACTTGTGCAAATGCTCCATACTCTTCAATATTAATAGTACCACCTCTGGATGTTTTAGGGTCAGTTGCAACAGTTTTACTATCAGGCGTATCAGCAAATAAAGTACCAGAAGAACGTAATTGATAAATACGATAATTTGCTCCTACTAGGAAATCTACAAATTTAATTTGATTTTTAAAGTTATAAAAACCTTCTAAGTGATACATATTACTTGCATCAGCAAAGCGACCACCACCACTGGTGATAGTAGTTGATCTATATTTTTCGAGTAAGCTATTGAATGCTGCTGAACCAGCCGCTGGCATATTTGCATCAGCCACTTTACGACCAGCTAAATCTGCTTGTTCTTGCGTTGACCCTGTTGCTAAAGCTGCCCCAAAAGTTCCTGCATATTCAGTAAACCATTGTTTGTTAGATTTTATCTCTTGAAGCATTCCTACAGCAGCTAAACCTGCTACATACGAATCTCCTGAGCGTTCTTGGGTAGTATAACCACGAATGGTAAAATTATCACCACGAAATTCTAATTTTGCTTGAGTAATTCCAAAATTTCTTAAAGAATATTTACCCGTACCAGTATATACCGTAGTTCCTTCGCCATAATTTAATTGTGCAATAGCTTCTACTTTTTCAGATATACGATAGTGCAATGCAGCATTAAATTTTAAACTTTTGGTATTATAATCTACTAAATCTTTCTCTAAAAAACCTGTACGACTAACATTTATTTTAGGTAATGCAGCATTTAATGTATTCAAATTTGCTTGTATTTCATCGCCATAAGAGTTCATTCCATCATAGTCAGTATTCGTACCAAGTCCACGAGTAGGGTCAGCTTTTCCTCCAAGGTTTAAGTTATTATAATTGGTTGATTCCCAATCTTTCGCTTTCACGTAAGAGAAATTTATCTTAAAAGCCAGTTTGTTATTAAAAGCTTTAGCGTAACGAATGGCAATATCACCCAAAGGAGTGTTTACTTCCGCACGATTACTTGCTGACATAATACCCGCTTTTACAGAGGCACTTAATCCTTGATATAAAAATGGACTTTTTGAATTCATCAAAATTAAACCATTAATAGCATTAGGGCCATAAAGGGCAGAGGCGGCTCCAGGAAGAACTTCTACATTCTCAACATCTAATTCTGGCATACCAATAATATTATCTACTGAAAAATTCAAACCTGGAGCTTGATTATCCATTCCATCAATCATTTGGACGATACGTGGATTACCTGTTGAACCAAAACCACGCATATTGATAGATTTAAATAACAAGCCTTGTGTCGTCATATCAATTCCTTTTAAGTTGGCTAAACCATCATAAAAAGAAGCAGAAGGTGTATTTTGAATAGCCCGTAAATCCATTTTCTCAACAGATACAGGTGATTTCATTACGCTTTCTTCAACCCGAGAAGCTGAAACTACAACTTCCTGACCCAAAATATTCTGCTCTTCCAACTTAATATCAAAGTCAGATTTTGCACCAGAAACAATAATTTCTTGCGTTTTGTAACCGATACTCGAAACGGAAATAGTAAAAGGAGTTGGGGTAGTGGTTGAAAGAGCGAAGTTTCCTTTGTTATCAGAAATAGTACCAATTACCTTTCCTTTCACGGCTAAGCTTACACCAATTAAAGATTCTTTCGAAGCTGCATCGCTGACTTTACCCGAAATTTTAGTTTGTGCGAACGATGATACCGTAAGCAACATGATTGAGGCAATAAAACTGAGCCTCCGCTTAGTAAAAAAAGTTTTCATAAAACGCCTTTTTAGTGAATTAAGGTTAAAGTATGCTAATTTTGTGCTACAAATATTGCAATTTTTTCTGCAAAATATAGATTATTTATTGAATTATTATGCAAGCATACCAAATATTTTACAACTTTTTCAAAAAATTATACCAAAATAATAGTACGATGAAATCTTACAAATGTCTGTTTTTATCTGTTTTTATCTTAAATGTCTCATTATCAAGCTGTAACAGAATTCCTTATCAATTGAAGAGTCATTTTTCAGAAAACTTAATACCTTCTATTCCTGATTACTCCAACACCGAAAATTGGGCGGCTCTTCCTACAATAAAAGACCAAGCTGATCAGATTCCCTTGAATTCTGACTTGAAAGATGGACAAGCCAATGCAAAAGTTGATGTTTTTTTCTTGCACCCAACCATTTTTACGGGAAAACCAGAAAATCAATACGAATGGAATGCTGATGTAAACGATGCTAAAATAAATGCATCTGTTGATAATTCTACGATTCTAAATCAAGCATCGGCTTTTAATGGTTCGGGTAAAATTTATGCTCCCCGATACCGCCAAGCACATTATCATGTTTATGTAACGAGTAATAAAGAAGACAAAAAAAAATCGCTTGATCTTGCTTATTCCGATATTAAAAGAGCTTTTGAATATTACCTCACAAACTATAATCAAGGTCGCCCAATTGTAATTGCTTCGCACAGTCAAGGAACTACACACGCAACCCGACTTATCAAAGAATTTTTTGATGATAAACTGCTTCAAAAGCAATTAGTTGCAGCATATATCATTGGTATTGCTACTCAACCCAACGTTTTCGAAAGTATAAAACCGTGTAAATCGGGTGATGAAACAGGCTGTTTTGTTTCGTGGAATACTTATGGTAGAGATTATTATCCTAAGTCGCATAAATCTGGATTGAGCACCGCCGTCAGCATTAATCCGCTAACTTGGAGCTTAGATTCAACGTATGCACCCGCAACGATGAATAAAGGAGGAGTTGGACCTAAATTCACTATGTATCCAAATATTGTGGATGCTCAAAATCATGAGGGCATGGTTTGGGTGAATAGACCAAATATTACGGGCAGCAACCTTATTAAAAATCAAAGTTGGCACATTGCTGATATTAACTTTTTCTATGTAAATATCAGAGAAAATTTAGCACAAAGAATTGAAACTTATTTTAAAAATAGATGAACAATAACTATGTAGTAATCATGGCAGGAGGAGTTGGAACCCGTTTCTGGCCTTTTAGTCGCAGTAAGAATCCTAAACAATTTCACGATGTTTTAGGAACGGGAAGAACGCTTTTGCAACAAACCGCCGACCGTTTTGAGGATATTTGTCCGAAGGAAAATATTTATATCGTAACGAGTAACGATTATATTGACATTATCAAAGAGCAATTGCCATTTATGTCAGATAATCAAATACTTGCCGAACCTTCTCGCAGAAATACGGCTCCGTGTGTTGCGTATGCGTGCTATAAAATTGGCTTACAAAATCCGCAAGCAAACATTATTGTTGCTCCTGCCGATCATATTATTTTGCAAGAAAAAAAGTTTGAGAAAAGAATTAATCTTGCCCTTAGTACTTCTGCAAATGCTGATGTTTTAGTAACCTTAGGAATTACGCCTACTCGCCCAGACACTGGTTACGGATACATACAATATGTAGATTCACAGGAAGAAGTAAAGAAGGTAAAAACTTTCCGTGAAAAACCGAATTTAGAATTGGCTAAATTATTCGTAACCAGCGGTGAATACGTTTGGAATGCGGGGATTTTCGTGTGGAATGTGCAGGCAATTAAGAAAGCATTTGCTAAGAGCTGCCCAACTATTCACGAGATTTTTACAAGAGGAGAAGCATTTTATTTTACCGATAAAGAAACCGATTTTATCAATGAAGAATACAAGGCTTGCGAAAGTATTTCGATTGATTATGCCGTAATGGAAAAAGCTGAAAATGTTTTTACCGTTTTAGGAGATTTTGGCTGGTCGGATTTAGGTACTTGGAAATCATTATATGAAGTATCAAGTAAGGATGAGAATGAGAATGTGGTAGATGGTGAAGCGATACTCTACGGTGTAACGAATAGCATTATCAAAACGCCCAAGGATAGATTAGTGGTTGTGCAGGGATTGGACGGATACATCGTGGCAGAATACGGCAACGTACTAATGATTTGTGAAAAAGAACAAGAACAGTTTGTAAAGAATTTTGTAGCGGATGCAGGCAATAAAGGCACTGAGTTTGTATAAATAACAAATTTTTAATAATCGATTTTAGATGAAAAAGTTTCTGTCCTCTAAAATCGATTATTAAAAATTTATGCTGCTGCAATATCCATCAAATATTTTATTTGGGTAATAATTTCCACATTATCGGGACAATCTATATCTTGACCTACCACTTGATAACCAGTCAATAATATTTTAGAATTAGGAAATTCTTTAGCTAACTTATAAACGTATTTTTGAATTTCATTTTGCCCTGGCACTGAGGTAATCACCGTAAAAATATAATCAGGTTTGTGTATTCCATGGGCGAAATTTAGTTCATTAAATGGCAAACTTTGTCCTAAATAAATAACTTTATTTTGTCGTGAACGCACAATATAGTTTGCAAAAAGCAGACTTATTTCGTGCATTTCTCCTTCGGGTAAATACAGAAGATATGTCTTAGCTCCTTGTCTGAGTGAAGGCAACTGTCCGTCAATAGCAACAATCAATTTCTGACGAATTAGATTAGAAATAAAATGTTCTTGGGCTGGACCAATGGACCCCGTAATCCACAATGTTCCGATTCTATTGAGAAATGGGTAAATAATGTTTACCATCATATTCTCGAAGCCAAATTGGAGTGTGTTGGTACTAACAATTTTCTCGAAACGTTCTTCATCCAAATCCAACATAGAAATCGTTAGGGCATGGATTTGGTCAGGATAATTCAATTGTTTATCCGAAATTAACAACACTTCCTTCGATAATTCTTCAGAAGACATCTTAGAAATTTCCGAAATTTTATAGCCATGATCTTTCAATAAAGAAATGTTCAACACCAATTTCAAGTCGTTGTCGTTGTATGAGCGTATGTTTGTATCTGAGCGGTCTGGTTTAAGAATATCATAACGCTGTTCCCAAATTCGTAATGTATGTGCCTTGATACCGGAAAGTTGTTCAAGGTCTTTGATTGAATAAGTACTCATGGCTTGAATATGTAGTCAGATTACTTGATAATTCTTGCTAAATCACGAACCACCTTTAAAAAATAAAAGGGGATTCAAATCTGAGGATAAAAAATAAAATTAGAGCAATACCTACTATTAATATTAAAATATTATTACCTTATTTAGAGTAGATAATTAACTTTTTGATGAGATAAAAGGTTTAATAAAACCAAGAAAGAGCTTATTCTTTGGAAGATAATAAGTTGAAAATATGAATAGAAATAAAGAAAAAAAACTGTAAAAATAGCAACAGTCCAGCTAATGAATTTGATTTTAGAAATTTACTGTTTAAAAATAAGTAATTTAAAATAAATGCTATTAAAAACCATGCTTGAAAGTTCTGAGCAGGTATTTTTTCAAATTCCCAGTGCCAAAAATCTAAGCTGACAGCCACTGGTTCTATTAAATAATCCAGAAAAACCATCAAACTAGTAGCGAAAAGTGCTTTAATAAAGGGATGATTTAGAGAGAAATTATTTTTGAAATATTTTGTGAATATTTCAAAAATATTAAATGTAACTACCGATGAACAGTAAATTAAAAGCAACCAATTCGCTCCAATGACCATTGGCACTTCAAAAAGTTTTATTCCAAGGGTTTGGCCATACCAATATTTTCCAAAAATCAGGCCCGTATGTACGCCTAAAACTTCCACACAAAATCCCGTTAAAAAAATGATGATTATAGTAACGATAAATGATTTATTAAAATCTTTGTGAAATAATAGTAGCAAAATCAATGAAACCCAAAGATTGGACGGTGAGGCAAGTTTAAAGTAGGGCTGAGTGAAGGGTAATAATAAACCAATTGTTCCCGCTACATACATCAAAATTACTACTATAAAAGTTGTTTTTCGATAGCGTTTAGTCACTAAAGATTTGATTTGTAATAGATTCATCATAATAAACCTTTAACAAAAAAAAAGCCTTGTCTGTTCGACAAGGCTTTTGGCAGGAAGATGGGGCTCGAACCCACGACCTCCGGCACCACAAACCAGCGCTCTAACCGACTGAGCTACATCCTGCATATTGTTTTGGGATTGCAAAAGTAGTTAATAATTAATAATTAACAATGAATAATCAAGAAATTTTCTAAAAATAGTATTTCTTACCTATTCATTATTAATTATTTACTGTTAATTATACAGCTGTTTTAAAACGTGTTTCCGCTCCGTCCCAATCCACTAAGTTCCAAAAAGTATCAATATAATCTGGGCGTTTATTTTGAAATTTTAGGTAGTATGCGTGTTCCCAAACGTCCAAACCTAAAATTGGTGTGCCTTTTAATTCAGCAACGTCCATTAAAGGATTGTCTTGATTTGGTGTTGAAGTGATAGCTAATGAACCGTCAGCTTTCACGATTAACCATGCCCAACCTGAACCGAATCGTCCGATACCTGCTTTTTTGAATTCTGCTTTCAAGTTATCCAATGAACCAAAAGTTGAGGTAATGGCTGTTGCCAAAGTTCCAATGGGTGAACCTCCCGTATTTGGCGTAAGAATATTCCAGAAGAAAGTATGGTTATAATGTCCACCGCCATTATTACGGACAGGGGCAGGGGCTGTGCTGATACCTGCCATTAGTTCTTCAATTGTTTTGCCTTCTAAATCTGTTCCTGCAACTGCTGCATTAAGATTTGTAACGTAGGCTTGATGATGACGATCATGGTGAATTTCCATTGTCATTGCATCGAAATGAGGTTCTAACGCATCATTTGCGTAGGGTAACGGGTCTAATACGAATGCCATTTTCTTTGAGTTTTTTTATTTGATTTAGCTTTGAGCAATGAGCTTCAAGTTGTAAGAACATTTCATAGTTCAATGCTGATTGCTGGTAGTTTAGAAACTATGAAAAAGATTATTAAGTTCTAAGACGGGCAAAAAATCGCTTTAAAATTTCTTCGCAATCTTCTTGAAGGACACCAAAAGAAACTTGCGTTTTTGGGTGGAGGACATTGAATTGACCTCGTTGAAAACCTCTTTTCTCATCTGATGCTCCCCAAACAATTCGCCCAATTTGTGACCAGAATATTGCTCCTGCACACATAATACAAGGTTCAAGCGTTATATATAAGGTGCAGTTTTTCAGGTATTTAGCTCCTAGTTTTTGACTTGCTGCCGTTAATGCTAACATTTCTGCATGAGCCGTTACATCATTTAATTTTTCAGTTTGATTATAACCTTTGGCAATAATCTGGTCTTGACAAACGATTAATGCCCCAACGGGTATTTCTCCTTCGTCAAAAGCATTTTCAGCTTGTTGAAGAGCGAGCGACATGAAGTATTCGTCAGAAAACATTTATTGTGAATTTAGTACACCGTTGTCTGTGTCTTTACAGACAACAAGAGGGAAACATTTGTGCATATATTTTTATTTTGAATACGCTTTATTTCTTAAATAAAAATCCACTAAAACCAATGCTGCCATTGCTTCCACGATAGGAACTGCACGTGGCACAACACATGGATCGTGGCGACCTTTACCCGAAATAATTACTGTATTTCCCTCTGCATCAACGCTATCTTGGTCTTGCATAATGGTTGCAACGGGCTTAAAAGCTACTCTGAAATAAATATCTTCACCATTTGAAATACCCCCTTGAATACCACCAGAAAGATTAGTTTTGGTTCTAATTCGTTCATTTTCATCAAGATACATTTCGTCATTGTGTTCTGAACCGTACATTTCTACGCCCTCAAAACCACTTCCATATTCAAAACCTTTCACGGCATTAATGCTCAACATAGCTTTTCCTAATTCGGCATGAAGTTTATCAAAAACAGGTTCTCCTAAGCCCACGGGTGTACCTGTGATGATGCAATTGACCACACCCCCGATTGAATCTCCTTTTTTACGAGTTTCGTCAATCAATTCAAACATTTGTTGAGCTACAATGGGGTCGGGGCAACGAACGGCATTTTCTTCGGCTTTTGAAATGTCTAATTGTTGATAAGGAGTTATTAATTTTAACTTCCCAACTTGCGAAACATACGACTGGATTTCTACGCCAATTCCCTTCAAAATCATTTTTGCAATAGCTCCTGCTGCTACACGGGCAACGGTTTCACGGGCAGAACTGCGTCCGCCACCCCGATAATCACGGTTGCCATATTTGGCTGTGTAAGTATAATCAGCGTGTGAAGGACGAAATTGTTGAGCAATGTGGGAGTAATCTTTTGAGCGTTGGTCTTCATTGCGAATGACCATTGCAATGGGCGTACCCGTAGTTTTTCCTTCAAAAATGCCAGAAAGAACTTCAAATTCATCGGCTTCTTTTCGTTGGGTTGTGATGCGAGATTGACCAGGCTTTCTACGGTTTAATTCTGATTGAATGTAAGTTGAATCGAATGCCACACCTGATGGACAACCATCTATAATTACGCCTACACCAATCCCATGGGATTCCCCGAAAGTGCTAATTTTGAATAACTTACCGTATGTGCTGCTCATTTTTGATTATATCATGTATGGAATGTATGCTACACTCCGCTACATATTAACAAATTATTTTTTTCTATTTGGAAGTAAAACATAAATCATTCCCACTAACATAATGACAATGAATATATTAGCTTGATCTTTAAGGATTTTAGCAAAATTATTATCCTCTATGGAAGAATCAATATTTTCAAGACCTTCATAAACTGATATTCCGTCTGTTGGCGTGTCTCCGGTTTCAATGGTTTGTCCAGAAACACCCAAGGCAATTGTGGATTTTAAGGTATCGTATTTTTCAGTATTTGTATTAAAATATATCCACTGAAAATATTTATCCAGTACAAAGTTACCAGCCCGTTTTGGAATTATTTGAAAAGTTAAAGATTTTGTAGTAATAATTTTGTCGTTTTGAGCATCTGTACTGCCAATAATTTTGGGAGGGAAGAAGTCGAAAATACTATCATTTTTGATTTGAGGTATTTTTATATTGTAGCCATCACCCGTGATTTGCAAACGATAACTCACTGATTTACCAGTATTTATTTTGTATTTATCCAATGATTCACTCCATGAAAACTGACCAACAGATACTTGGTTTTTTAATGGGTGAGCGGGCAATTCCTTTACTATAACGGTAAATGGACGAGTTGCGAAAGAGATAAAACTAGATTTTTTTTCATTATTTTTCTCGGAAGTAAATTTTAACAAACGAAAACTAACGGAAGGGAAAAAGATAGGTCTATTATTGAGCGGATAAAAAGTAGCTTCATAAAACTTATATTGCATATACTTTTTGCCTTTAATCGTAACTGGAGCCTGTTGGGTTTCAGTTATTCCAAATGATTCTTCCCAACAGTTTTCGGGTTTGATTTTTTTGGTAATCTCAGGAATCTGAACCTCATTATGGTCAAATTGAATTTCAGCAGTATTATTATCTGCTACATAAAAAGCTAATGTTATAGTAAAACCTTGTCCCACAAAAGGGTTTGATTTTGAAGAACTTAACGATAAAAAAGCATCTTCCTTTGTATTAAGATTAGTAAATTCTAAATTATCATTCCCTTCGATAAAATCGGTAAAATCTTCCTTCTTATCTTGATTTTCGGAGTTTTTGGAGGTAGGAGAATCCTGACTATTTGCGTCTTTTTTATCGGTGTTTAAATTAGTAGCTTTTCCAACTTTCACAGTGAAATTTTCTGATTTTAAGTAAGTTCCATCCACATTTACTTTAAAATTAAGGATTTTGAAATTGCCTTCTTTTTTGGCGACATAGTTTTGAGTGATTGTACAGGTACTAACGGCTTGTCCATTCACAAATGAGCGAGCGGTTGATTTTGAAAAACCCCTCTTCGAGAAATTTGGGAGTTCTGGGAACGTGCAATTAGATGTTTGAGCATCACCCACAAATTTCACTACCACTGTTACGATAAAAGGGTCATTAAGCGTAATATTTTTCTCTCCGATTATTAGAGAGGCATCGCTATTTTGTTGGGCTTTAATTGAAAAACTTAACAAAAAGCAAAATAATATTAAAATATTTATATAATAATTTTTAGCTTTCACCGTTATTTTTAGTATTCATTTAACAATTTATCTCTTGAGGAATGATATTGAGAAATAAAAAGTTTTGAGTATTTAATGATAATTTAATCATTAGTTCTTGGTTTTCAGAACTTTATGCTTTATTTTTAAGTATAATTTATCGTTTATCCTCAAAATTTAAAAACAAATTTAAAACTATGACAACTTTAGATTATGTCAAAGTTATACTTGAAAAAGTTAGCTTTGATGCAAAGCTATTTGAAAAAGAATTAAGAAAAGCAATTAGAACCATTTTGACCGAAGAAATCAGAGAACTGCGAACGTGGTGTTCAGAACAATTTGGAAAAATGTATTACCAAGTAATCGAAAAGTGTTTTAGTAAAATTCGTAGAAAAAAATTAACGGTGGCTATTTAAATAGGAAAGACCTTCAACATTTGGAGGTCTTTCCTATTTACTGATGAACCTTCTAATAAGCTGCTCCTTCCACGACAATTCTATTAAAAATTTCTTTCATAATTTCCGAAGTTCCACTAGCAATTGTGCCTACACGGGCATCACGGTAGATTCTACAAAATAGGATAATCTTCTACGTACCCAAATCCACCCAAAAACTGTAAACAGCCGTCTGCTACTCGTTTGGCGAGTTCGGAAGTAAAAAGTTTTGCTATTAAACATTCCTTTACTGTTACTTCTCCCTGCGTAAATTTCCAAGAGGTTGAATAAACAAACTCACGGGCAAATATATAATATTTTTCCTTCAAAAATGAACTGCCAATTTTAGCAATGTGATTGATTGCCATGTATTGATGAACACTAACGGCAGTTGAAAATCCGCCCATTGTGGAACGAGCAATTTCTTCTAAAAATACCACTGTGTACCACAAATCAGTATTTGTTCCTCCGTAATCTTCCCCAAAATTGATGCCTAAATAACCTAAATCTCTCATTTTTAAAATAAATTTTGGAATTTGACGTTCTGTTTCCCACTTTTCAGCATTAAAAATTACTTCTTTTTCGATAAATTGACGAACTGATTGGCGGAAGAGTTGATGGTCTTAATTGAAATATTATGAGGTCATAAGTTTGTTTTTGAATTTTAGGTAAGTTCACAATAAAGTTCTGATTAACAAAAGATTAAGTAAAACAAAAATGTTTACAGTTGCGTTATTTCTATAATATTTATCAGTAATTTAGATATGTAAAAGGATTTATTAGAGTGGAGGGAGTCTTCTTACAGTGAAGACTCCCTTGGCATAAAACAAAAAATAATGATTGATAAGTAACGGACATTTTTAAACATCACAGAATTATGGGTCGGAAAGTATTAATATTGAATCAAGATTATAGTGCCTTAACGGTTTGTTCTATTCCCAAAGCATTTTTATTGGTTTTTTTGAAAAAAGCTGATTTAGTAGCAGAGTCCGCTACTGAGCAATTACATTCAATTTCGCAGTCTTTCCCGATGCCTTCTGTAATTCGTTTGCACCGTTATGTTTACTTGCCTTATAAAGGCGTGATGTTGTCGAGACAGAATATCTTTAGGCGGGATAATAATAGTTGTCAATATTGTGGAAAGACGGAGGATTTAACCCTCGATCACGTAATTCCCAAATCAAGGGCAGGAAGAACTTCGTGGGATAACTTGACAACAGCTTGCAAAAGATGTAATTCTCGCAAAGGTGACCTAAATCCCGAAGAAGCTAAAATGCCATTAAAAATAAAGCCTTATAAACCATCATTCGTAATGTTTTTACGGGATTTTGGGGGAAGTATTGAAGATAATTGGCTACCGTTTTTAGGTAAGAAAAAGGAGAAGGTTTTGATGGATTAATCTTACATAAATTTTCAACATACAATTTTTAATAGCTAATATTCAAGTAAGATTTCTACTTGAATATTGGCTATTTTTATGATTGATGAAATTAAAATCCTTTTTCACCATTCAATCGTATCTTTGCATCTACTTTTACAGTTTTTATGGAAATATTACAAAACGATTTATTATTACGTGCTGCCCGTGGCGAGCAAGTTGAGCGTATTCCCGTGTGGGTAATGCGTCAGGCAGGAAGAATCTTACCAGAATATCGTGCCGTCCGTGAAAAGGCGGGCAGTTTTATTCAATTGGCCACAAATCCAGAATTGGCAGCGGAGGTAACTCTTCAACCCGTTAATATTTTGGGTGTTGATGCGGCAATTATTTTTTCGGATATTTTGGTTGTTCCCGAAGCAATGGGTTTGCCTTATATCATGGAAGAAAAATCAGGGCCTGTTTTTCCAGAAGTAATTAAAACAATGGCTGATGTCGATAAATTGCGGATTTCAAACCCAGAAGTGGATTTAAAATATGTATTGGATGCCATTAAAATCGTAAAGCATGAATTGAATGGTCGTGTACCTTTGATTGGTTTTGCAGGTGCTCCATTCACTTTGTTGTGTTATATGATTGAAGGACGGGGTTCAAAAACATTTTCGAAAGCCAAGAAATATCTTTATACCGAACCTGAACTTTCGCACGCACTTTTACAGAAAATTACGGATTCGACCATTGCTTATTTAAAGGCTCAGATTGCAGCAGGAGCTAATTTAGTCCAAATTTTTGATTCATGGGCGGGTATTCTTTCACCCGAACAATACCGTATTTATTCATTGCCTTATATCGCCCAAATCTGTGATGCCATTACGGAAGTACCCGTTACGGTGTTTGCAAAAGGAGCGTTTTTTGCTCGTGAAGAAATGGGAAAATTGAATTGCGAAACGATTGGTCTAGACTGGAATATGGATATTGCTGAATCAAGAAAATTGATTGGTAATTCAAAAACACTACAAGGAAATCTAGACCCATGCGTGTTGTATGGAACGTTCGATGAAATTAAAAAACAAACTCGTTCAATGGTCCAACAGTTTGGCAATCAACGATATATTGCTAATTTAGGACATGGCGTTTATCCAGATACTGACCCCGATAAAGTTCGCTGTTTTATTGATACGGTGAAAGAAGGGTAGGGTAGAAGACTTAAATTAAAGGATTGAATAAGTATGGAAAATTTTATTTTTGTACTTATTCAATCCTTTTTTGTGGAAAAAATATTTATTTCATCAATGTTAATAACTTTACGATAATGATTTACTTTATAGTTTTCAAAACCATCAAATTTCATGAGGAAATTTTCTACCTTTCTACTAATAATTAGTGTATTCAATCAATCAATTTCCCAAACTGTTTTTAAATTTGATTTCACTGGATACACAGGAACTTCTCCAACCTTAACAGCTTCTACAGGTTCTGCAACACTCAATCACAGTGGACTTGCTAACTTTTTTGAGGATGCCTGTACAGGTCAGGGTTTTGCTGCAAATGGTTGGGATGCAAATGATTATATCCAAATTAAGACCAGTACGGTCGGTTTTTTAGGACCTTTTTCTTTTGGATTCGATTACAGAATGTCAGATATTGACCTTGGAAATTTTGATATTAGGGTTAGCACAGATGGAAATAGTTTTACAACAATAGGTAATTTGAATGCTATTGGGCCTACTTCGGGTTGTAATGGTATTGTTCCTTCAGCATTAAGTTCAGCTTATAATAATCAACCAAATCTTTATTTCAGGATTTTCAAATTGAATAATGCTGTCACTGCTCTAAACCGTTTGAGACTTGATAATATAACGCTACAAGCTACTGCACTTCCCGTTGAATTAACCTATTTTCAAACAGAAGTTACTGATAATCAAAAAATTAATATCAGATGGGAAACGGCTACGGAAATAAATAGTAGTCATTTTGTGTTGGAACGTAGCCGTGATGCAGTGAATTATAAATCCATTGCCA
>JANXRS010000464.1 GCA_025356745.1 Arcicella sp. | reverse complement strand
TGAAAAGATTCATTGGCTTATTAAACGACATTTTTAAAAATGCTGATCAGGGAAAACTCCTGTATGTCCAGTAGTAAACGAGAATTACCCATTTTTCTGCACTCAAAACGGTATCTTCTATTAATACAAATCTTGATATTTCTGTATAAAACTGAATGGCTTCGTCGTAATCATGGACTACGAGGACTTTTGTGGACGATTTTTTTTTCATTTTTGAAGATAACTAAAATGTTTTGACTTCTCCATTTTCCTTCATAAGAATTAAATTTTCAAAAATATTTGGATTATTGATTGTTACTTATCTATATTTGTAGTGTGCTATTTATCTATTACACTAAATGAAAAATCATGATACAAATTCAAAATTTATCTTTTGACTACGGAAAACGTAAACAAGTTTTCCAAAATCTAAATCTTACTCTGACTGAAGGCAATGTTTATGGGCTTTTGGGGCGTAATGGGGCGGGGAAATCCAGTCTTTTACGTACTATGGCAGGTTTACTTTTCCCAACATCTGGTTCGTGTATGGTGAATGGACATAATGCTCAAGACCGTTTGCCTGTATTCTTGCAAGACCTTTATTTTTTACCTGAAGAATTTCATACGCCTGCCGTTAAGATTAAGGAGTTTGTGAATGTATATGCTCCTTTTTATCCTAAATTTTCTCAAAAACAATTTCTCGAATATCTTGAGGAGTTTCAATTGTCTGATAATGAGAAATTTACGGAATTATCATTGGGACAAAAGAAAAAGGCCTTGATTGGTTTTGCTCTTTCGACCAACACGAAAGTCTTGTTAATGGATGAACCAACTAATGGTTTGGATATTCCATCCAAAAGTCAGTTTAGAAAAATTATTGCTTCGGTAGCCACAGAAGAACGTATTATTGTTATTTCAACGCATCAGGTTCGTGACTTGGAATCTTTGATTGACCCGATTATTATCTTGGATAATTCAGAGGTACTTCTGAATGCTACTACGGAGGAAATTGCGGAAAAACTATGTTTTAAAAATGTTATAACGGTAACTGACCATCAGAAGGTCTTATATTCGGAATATTCGCTGAGAGGTTTTTCAATCGTAACACAAAATGCTGATAATGAGCACTCTAAGGCGGATTTAGAGTTGCTTTTTAATGCTACTTTGACGAGTCAATCACAGATAAAACAACTATTTAACTGAAAATATCATGAATAATACTATTGATTTTAATCGTTTTTCCTTGCTTGTAAAGCGACAATGGGTCGAAAATAAAAAACTCTTTTTAATGGCGAGTGTAATTATTTTGGGGTCAATAATTGGATTGTATGGCTTTAATTTGGATATAATTACTGGTAATTTATTCAATGCTAAGAGTCGGATGATATTTTCAATTGGGGTCTTCTTTTTAGTAGGTACATTTTTTACTAATTATATTTTAAAAGACTTCTCAAATAAAAATGATAGCACCAGTTTCTTGTTAATTCCAGCATCTCATTTTGATAAACTTTTGAGCAGTTTACTGTACATTTTTATTGTTTTCCCAATTGTTTATTTATTATTTTTTTATCTTATTGATTTTTCATTTGTCAATATTGGAAACAATATAATGAGTAATTATGATGGAAAAAGTAATGTAGAGAGAAATGAAATGCTAGTCACGTATATGATGAACAGTGATAATTTAGAGATAGGCATAATTACAGGAATATGGTTAATGGTTCAATCATTTGTAATAGTAGGTTCTACTAATTTTGAAGGTTGGGCGTACATAAAGACTGGTTTTGCAGGCTTAGTTTTGCTTTTGTCTATATACCTAATTACGGGAACTGCTTTTGAGATATTAGTAACCGATTTAAGTCATCAAGTGGAAATAAATTCAAATTCATATTCTCAAATAAAGCCAACAAAAGAGATGTTTTCGGATATAATACTAATAGCTCTAAAATACGCTTTTACCCCTATTTTACTACTAATTGCGTATTTCAAATTAAAAGAAAAACAAGTATAGAACGATGGAATTTAGAGATAATAAAGCGATATACCTCCAAATAGCCGAGTTTATTTGCGAGCGTATTCTGCTTAAACAATGGGCGGTGGGTGATAAAATTCCGTCCGTCCGTGAGTTGGCAGTTCAATTAGAAGTTAATCCAAATACGGTAGCGAGAACCGTAGAATTTCTTCAACAAAAAGATGTAATTTTTACAAAAAGAGGCATGGGATATTTTGTTTCAGTTGATGCTGTGGACAAAATAGTGGCTTTCAAAAAAGATGATTTTTTGCAGAATGATTTGCCTTTATTTTTTAAGAATATCCAATTATTAAAGATTGATTTTGAGGAATTGAAAAGAAGATTTGAGGAGTTCAAGGCAATTTAACATTTAACAGAAAATAACATGAAAACATCGAATAAATTAATAATTGGCACGGGTATTTGTATCATTTTAGGAATATTTTCTTACGCTTTTGTGATGCGTGGAGCTTACCAAAAAGCATTAGCGAATCCGTTGTCAAATGAGTTGAGAATTGATTTCAAAGCGATGAAATACTTGAATCTTAATTATGTTTCTTATGTAACTTTTAAGCATGGAAATAAATATGAAATTGTAATGAATAAAAGTGATAAAGATTCATTGCAGATTGATTATCAAGGAGATATAATTAATTTGAAGGTGGGTGATATTCATAATGTTACCATATATTTTCCACAAATACCGATTGTGTCATTCACAAAAAAGTATAAATTAAATTATAGAGATGACACGCCAATTTATATTGACGGTACCTTTCAATCGGGTGATTTTGTGGCAACCTCGCTCATAAATAGTAACATTGAATTTAGAAAATGCCGTTTTGATAAAGTGGATATTCAGAGTAAAGAAAAAGCGGAAATTTCGATGGAAGAAAGTGAGATAAAGTTTTTAAACCTAATACTTCCAAAGAATTCAAGACTCAACATTAATTATTCAAATATTTTGGCCAAAAATATAATATTGGGAGATAGTTGTAGTATTTCTATCATTGGAAATCAATCTATTTTTTTGAAGTAGCAACCATCCATTCCGCCAATAAAGCCAATGAATGTGCCTCACAAGTCCAATTGATATGAAAGAGTTTGGAAGATGATAACTTATAAAGTAGCGGATTTTCATAGGCAGTTAAAAGTCCTGCAATGAAGAATGGAGAATTAGTATTAACGTCGTTGAGGTTTAAAATCTCAACGACGTTTTTGTTTATATTTATTTTACTTTTTAAACTAATTTCTAATAAAACTTTATCCATAAATCTTAAATCCTCTTTCTCTAAATAATGCAAAATATCACGCT
>JANXRS010000437.1 GCA_025356745.1 Arcicella sp. | reverse complement strand
GCCATTATTATCTGCCGACCATTTGATATTTTTAGGAGATAAAGTTTCGTTTATTTATGGATGCAATATCAGAAAACTTGATAACAAAACAACAATACCAAGGTAGATAAAAACCAAATTCATATCTCCAATTAAACACTTTAAAGGAAATCCACTATCTTGCAAAGAAATCATAACACCCTTCTTATCTCCTATGCAATCACTACAAAAAACTACCTCTCAATCGCTATCCCAAATTGGAGAAAATATCCTAATTGAAACGCAAACTACTGATTATGAAACCCGTATCAATCGAGATAGACCCGCTTGTTTTGTGTTTCTGATTGACCAAAGCGGAAGTATGAGGGATAATTGGGGTGGAGATACTTCTAAATCAAAGGCTGAAATGGTGGCTTTGTACGTTAATAATGCCATGAATGAACTTATCAATGCTTGCCAAAAAACCGAAGCCGAACCACGCCACTATTTTGATATTGCGGTGATTGGATATGGTCAAAAATCAAAAGAGGCTCAAATTTTATGGGAAGGTAATCTTGCTGGAAAAATCTTTGTTTCTCCCGCAGAATTGAAACAAAATCCTACGGGCAATAACGGGGAAATTGAAGTAGTTAGGCGTACTTTCAAAGGTGAAACTAAAGTGAAAATACCTGTGGTTTACTGGTTTTCGCCCGTGGCGGAATCCCTTACGCCCATGGGAAGTGCTTTTGATAAATGCACCGAAATCTTAAACGATTGGACAACCCAACACGCAAATAGTTTTCCGCCCATTGTTATCAACATCACCGATGGCGAGCAAACGGATTGCCAACCTGACGAATTATTGAAAAAAGCCTATCAATTACGCCAAACCAAAACGCAGTACGGTAAAACGCTTTTATTTAACGTTCATATTTCTGCCTCAACGGAGCAATCGGTTGTTTTTCCAGAAAGTATGGACGAATTACCGCAAAATAAACAATCTCGTTTGCTTTATGACATGAGTAGTATGTTGCCGATGGCATTTAAACAACGGATTGCCACGGAAGTAAAAAAGACGGATTTAAGAGAAAGTACCGAATACGTGGCAATGACTTTCCAAGCCTCGGTGAGTGATATGATTAAGTGCTTAGACATTGGTACAAAAACCATTAAAACCAATTAATAGATGCTCCCTACTACACAAGAATACAAAATATCGCTCATGATTGGGCAGGACTCTTTCCGTACTTTGGAAGAATTAGAAGTGATACCCAACCCCAATTATCCCGATGAACCTTGGTACTCTACGGGTGGTTTGGCGATTGTTTTTAAGCTAAAACTCAAAGATAAACTCTATGCCCTCAAATGTTTTTATACCGAAGCCAACGAACGCCAAGAACGTTTGGGACTCATAGCGGCATACCTCAAACAAAACCCTTCTCCGTATTTTGTGGATTTTACGTACCTTGAAAATGAACTTTGGGTAGAAACTGCCAACGACGGAGGACAAGGCTACCCTGTAGTATTGATGGAATGGGTTGAGGGCAAAACCTTGGATAATTATTTGGAACAAATTTGTAGCCAAAATAATACGCCCGCCCTCAAAAACCTCTATTTTCAGTTTTGTAATTTGGCTTGGTGGCTGCAACAACAACCCATTGCCCACGGTGATATAAAGCACGATAATTTGATTGTTACACCCGATGGAAAACTAAAACTGATTGACTACGATGGCGTATTTGTACCCGCCTTGCGTGGACGAAAAGCCAACGAAATGGGAAGCCCCTGTTACCAATACCCCAAAAGAGATGCTTATTTTTTTGATAAAAACTTGGATGATTTTAGTTTATTGGTTCTTCAAATAACGCTTTTAGCTTTACAGCAACAACCAAAACTTTTTACGGAACATTACAACGGTGACGGCATTATTTTGAAAGATACCGACTACCAAAACTTTACCAAAAGCCCCATAAAGGCTATTTTATGGCAATTGCCCGAAGTAAAAATACCGTTACTATTAAGCCAATTGCAGGGAAATCTTAATAATTTGAACGCCATTGATTTAATGTCTTTGTTGCAGGATGTGGCTTGGATTAATTGGTTGGTTGGTGGACAGAAGGATGAGAGGTTGCAGTTTGAGAGGCAGAAATTTAAAAAGTTAGTTTTAGAGAATGAATGCTGGCGGGAATTATTCATCTTTCGTATTTCTGTGAATTATTCTTTGAGTGAAAACCTAATTGGGAAATATGAAAATAAGTGGGATTGGAAAGAGTTAAGTAGAAATAAATCTTTACCATGGTCTCTTAAATTAATTGAAAAATGTGAAGATAAATGGGATTGTATTAGTTTAAGTAGAAAAGCATTTATACCGTTGTCTGTTGAATTGATTGAAAAATATGAAGATAAACTGGTATGGATTTTTTTAAGCATTAAGGAACCCCTTCCATGGTCTATTGAATTTATTGAAAAATATAAAAAAAAATGGAATTGGGAAGTCCTAAGTAACAATGAGTACCTACCATGGTCTATTGAATTTATTGAGAAATATAAAAAAAAATGGAATTGGGAACTCCTAAGTAACAATGAGTACCTACCATGGTCTATTGAATTTATTGAGAAATATGAAGATAAATGGAATTGGAAGTTTTTTGGGTTAAGTAAAAATGAATCTTTACCATTCTCGCTCGAATTAATTGAAAAATACCATGACAGATGGAATTGGAGAGAATTGAGTGGGAATAAATCTTTACCCTTATCTTTTGAATTAATTGAAAAATATGAAGACAAATGGGATTGGTCAGAGGTGAGTTGGAATGAATCTTTACCATGGTCTATGGATTTAATTGAAAAATATAAAGATAAATGGCAGTGGGAGGGGTTAAGTATTAATTCTGGAATTACTTGGTCAATAGATTTAATTGAAAAATATGAAGACAAATGGAAGTGGTTAAGGATAAGTCAAAATATATCGTTACCATGGTCAATTGAATTAATTGAAAAATATCCTACTGTGCAAAAAGCTGTGATTTAGATTTATGCAGTTTTTTGCCAGTATTTATTCCATTGGTTATTAATTTCTAATGTTTTTAGGATAGTCAAAGCCCCACTTCCTTTTTGAGACCAACTTTGTCCTTTCTTTTTC
>JANXRS010000422.1 GCA_025356745.1 Arcicella sp. | reverse complement strand
TACCCATCAACAAGTAGCTGATGTTCAAGATAAACTCAATAACAGACCAAGAAAAAAATTAGGTTACTTTTCTCCTAACGAATTTTATAAAATTAATTTCTTAAATAATGAAGTTGCATTTGCGACTTGAATCCAGCAAACTAAAAAAAGAAATGATGAGTAAAAAGGTGAGTATTTTCATTTTATTGATTTGATTCTAAACGCTTTGATAGAAATTATGTTCTGTGTAAATTTATGCAGATACTTTCCTAAAACCAAAGATGATTATGCACGAAAATGAACAATTAATCCATAAGTTTTATGAAGCCTTTGCTCAAAAAGATTTTAATACCATGGCAGAATGTTATCATCCCGAAGCAAGTTTCAAAGATGAAGCCTTTGATTTGAAGGGTAACAAACAAATTGCTGCGATGTGGCGAATGTTAATTGAACGGGGAACTGATTTGAAAATACAATTTTCTGATATTCAAGCTAATGATTCCACTGGAAAAGCTCATTGGGAAGCTTGGTACACATTTTCATCTACAGGCAATAAAGTTCATAATATCATTGAGGCTCATTTTACCTTTAAAAATGGCAAAATATTGAATCACCGTGATAGTTTCAATTTTTATCAATGGTCTTCTCAGTCTTTGGGAATAACGGGGAAATTATTTGGTTGGACTGGCTTTTTACATCAAAAAGTAAGAAGTACCGCAATGTCGGGCTTAGAAAATTACATGGCTCGAAAGGAGTTATGAGAAAATAATGAATTATAAATGATAAATTATAAAATTAAGTCAGACGATAGTCAGGCTTAATTTAAAAACTTTAAATTAAACCCAATTTTATGAATAATACTCGACGTAATTTCCTAAAAACCTTTGTGGCAACTTCCGTTGCTTTGCCTTTAATTTCCAAAGCCAATATTTCAGCTAAACCTGAGAGAAAATTGGGTATTGCCCTTGTTGGACTGGGTAATTATGCAACAAATAATCTGGCTCCAGCTTTCGTAAACACACAGTTTTGTCGTTTAGCAGGCATCGTTACAGGTACACCCGCAAAAGCTGAAATCTGGAAAAAGAAGTACGATATTCCAGAAAAAAATATCTACAACTACCAAAATTTTGATGAAATAGCCAAGAATCCAGATATTGATGCTGTGTATGTAGTTTTGCCAAATGGCTTGCATCATGAATTCGTTTTGAGGGCAGCAAAAGCTGGTAAGCACGTGATGTGTGAGAAACCAATGGCAATTTCTGTGAAGCAATGTGAAGAGATGATTGCAGCTTGCAAGGCGGCAAAAGTGACGTTGTCTATTGGCTATCGTCTCCATTATGAGCCATTTAATAATGAAGTTATGCGATTGGCGAAGGATAAAGATTTCGGAAAGGTAACTTTCGTGGAATCAAGTTTTGGGTTTCCGTTAAGAGATAAAAAGGCTTGGAGAATGATTCCGAAACTTTCGGGTGGTGGACCCATGTTAGACGTTGGAATTTATGCTCTCAATGCCGCTCGATATGCCACGGGTGAAGAACCTATTTCAGTAACTGCCCAAGCCGTAAAAACTCGTCCCGATATTTATGTAGACGGTATTGAAGAGACCATGTTTTGGCAAATGAAATTTCCAAGTGGCGTTATTTCTAATCATACTACAACTTATAATTCAGGCGTTCAACGCTTGTATGTAGGATATGAAAATGGCAATTTGGAAATGTCACCTGCTTTTGATTATGGTCCTTTGAAAGGAAAAACTTCGAAAGGAGAAATGAAATTTCCGATTGTGCATCATCAAACGTTAATGTTGGATGGAATCTGTGGAGATATTATTAATAATCGCCCCATGAGAACTTCTGGTGAGGAAGGTTTGCAAGATATGAAAATTATTGCAGCCATTTTTGAGGCAGCTAAGACTGGGAAAGAAGTAAAATTGGTATGATTTTCAACCTCCGAAATGCTACTGATGAAGACCTTGATTTAACCTATAAAATCAAGAAAAAATGTCTGCAAAAATACCTCGAAATGCTTTGGGGGTGGAATGATAAAGCACAGGCAGATTTTCATCATAAACATTACCAAAAAGAGCATTTTCAGATAATTGAAAGACAAAATGAACCAATTGGTTATCTGGAAATTGAACTTTATGAAGACTATATTTTTTTGGCAAACTTAATGATTCTGCAACAATTCCAAGGTCAAGGAATTGGAAGAATTATTATGGAAAATTTAATTGAAAATAATTCAACCATTGTGTTGGAAGTATTGAAAGTTAATCATAAGGCAAAAAGATTTTATGAAATTTTTGGTTTTACCGTGTTTGAGGTTTTAGAAGATAATTTTCGGATGAAAATAAATTTTTGAGTATACTACGGAGCAATCGGATTGGCAGAATTTTAACAGATAAAATTATAAAAAATCTGCAGAATTCCGCTAATCCGATTTTACTAAACAGTTGTTTGATAAAAATAATTAATATTAAAAACCATTATGAACATAATTCCCCTGATGCAACAAGGGTTTACAACCAACAGTAAAAGAGTAGCAAAAATGGCTGATAATTTCTCTGGTAATGAAGTGTTTTTTCGTCCTTATGATAAGGTAAATCACCTAGCGTGGGAAATAGGGCATTTGGCTTTTATTCGTAATACGGTCATTAAATTATTAAATCCATCAGAAAATTTGGAAAGTTATGAAAATGAGCGAGCTAATTTTGCCCTTGGAACACCCTTGCAACCCAATGAAATGTATGCTTCAATTCCAGATATTACGGTAGTTTTGCAAAAAAGAGGAGATAGGATAGGCGTACTTTTAGCGAATCTTACACAGGAGCATTGGGATTCAGAAAGTCCTTACAAATTACCTTTTGGAACGACTGTCGGCTCACAAATTTGGACATTTTTCATGCATGAGAATTTCCATTTGGGAGAAATTTCTTATTTGAAGAACATTTTGGTGAGAATTAAAGAATAATATAAAATAGGAAGGCTTCGCTCAAAGCAAAGTCTTCCATAAGCTATACTAATTGTGGTTTTTTTAAATAAATTAATGATAATATGCCATCCGTCATTTTATCATTAATTACATCTCTACTAAACTTTTTAATGAAATTTCCTCTTGAAATTATTTGTGGTTGATAATTTTCTAAAAGTTCTACAAATTTTTCCACATCACTCGGTTGAAAAATCAAAGCATCTCTCAAATGCTCATTCATAAACTTATGGGCATATCCATTCACACCCGCAAGAATTGGTTTTTTAGTAGCTCCATATTCAAAAATCTTGGAAGGCAAAACCTTTTTAAAAGCTTCATAATTGTTCAAATGTAGGAATAAAAAGTCACTTTCCTGATAGTATTTTATTAGTTCATTAGGATTTATAGGAGTCAATAAATTAACATTATCTATCTGTAAATGAGATAGTTGTTTAATTAATTTTTTCTTCATTCCGCCATCTCCAATAATATTAAAAATGTATTTTCCTTCCAACCTCTTTGCTGCTTCGGGAATGATTTTTTCTAATCCCTGACCTTCCCCAATATTCCCTGCATAAGTGATAATTTTGGGACTATTATTCTGTTCTTGATAATCATTTTCTAAAAATATACCGTCAATTCCGTTTGTAAAATAGGTTATGTTTCCTTTGTAATATGGAAATGAATTTTTAAATCCTTCCGAAACTAAGTTGAGATGCATGGCGGATTCGATGGTATATTTTTCAATATAGTTAACAATTGGAAGCAGAATTAACTTTGATATTTTATTTTTAAAAACGTCTTTGATGCTATCCGAAAGAATATCCCTAATGTCCAGATATAAAGGTTTTTGTAGTTTATTGGCAATTTTTGCTCCCAAGTAAGCAGTGAAAAATCGAGCAGAAGTGGCATATATTAAGTCATAATCTTGATTTTCAATTAGTTTTTTTACTCCCTTCCAATACTTCCAAAAAGCTAAGGCTTGGTCAATAAATCCGCTTTCATGATTGGGCATACTAATTCTCCGAATGGTCACATTTTCTTTTTTCTGATAAGATAGAGCGGGATTTCTTAGGGTTTTATACCGATTGGGCATCGTGGTGATGACTTCAATAGTATCATTATTTCCTAATTTTCTGCATAAAGATTCAACTAAAGCCGTGCAACGGAAAGAGCCAGCACATAGGTCTGGCTGAAAATAGAAAGATAGTATTAGAATTTTCAAGGTGGTTGAATATTAATAGTACTGATTATGAACTTATAGAAAAACAAAGTTATCATTTTTGCTGATATTCCTTTATTAAATTCGTCACTAAAAAGATAATTACTCTCCTCAATTTCAAAAACATTTTCGATTACTATATTTCCTGCGTTTGTTTTTAAGGTATTATCTTGAATTTGTATTTCAATGGCAGGATGAAAATGAAGATAGGCTTTATTTAGATATTTTGATTCCCCAATTATTCTATCTTTGATAATAACTTTTTGATTATTGGCAATAAATGTTCTTTCATGAATAATTCCTAAACGTTTATATCCATCGTGTGAGGCAGTAATGTGATTTTTATTTTCGGATAAAATTATCGCTTCTGCCCTTCTTCCAACTCTAAAACTTGCCCACATTTCAGACTGTTCAAAATCATTGATTTGAACGGTATTATGAGCGGAGGTTGAGCGTTCTTTGTGACGGATTTCATTGTTATTATACGTTGATGTGCCTGTATCTACAATAAAAGGTTTTTGATTAATGTGTAATACAAAACTTAGCGTGTCAGCATGAGCATGGGCGGGTAAATAATCAGGAGTAATGTTGCCAACATCTACAAATAATTCAGAGTTATTATTAGTATATTTTCTATACCCACTTTCTGATAATTTTATAGATGATTCTTTGATATTCAAACTATTAGCATATTCAGTAAGTTGTTTTGTGGTTGGAGCAATGTTTTTGGCAGAGTCCTTTACTAAGGGGATATCACCGTTTTGGAAAGTGATTATTTGCAGGAAATTAAGTGATTTTTCTATCAAATTATGCGAGATAACATTATCTGAAATTGGCTTAAATAATTGGTTATTTTCTATCAAATTCCAGGTTCAACGCATTTAAAAGTACAATAAAACTGCTTGGAAAAATACAAATTGAGCTTATTTTGGATAATGAAAAAAGATTCAATTTAAGATAAAACCTAAAAATGAAGTATTTATGTTAACATAAACCTAAAACCAG